>JABMRT010000094.1 GCA_013202295.1 Candidatus Zhuqueibacterota bacterium | reverse complement strand
TAACACGCATTTGCAGTGGATTTTTAACGCGTTCCATTAATTTTCAATTTGGAGTGGTTAGTCTAAAATCGTAATGTCGGACAGGAGCTCTTGGCGCAAAACCACTGAAACCATTAGGGCTATAAAATGTCAGTTCAACAAAATTACTATAAAGAAGATATTATTGTATTCGTATTGGGCTGATAGAGAATGACTAATTAACCTACGAAAGGAGTTTGCTATGAATAACTCAAGGTTTAATTTTATTCTTTTAATATTGATTCTATTTTTCTACTTCCCACAAAATTCTATTTCGCAAGTCACCGAAGAATGGGTAGCACGTTATCCAGGTGGCGCAAGTGACATAGCACTTGATTCCAATGGCAATATTTATATCGGTGGTTCCTGTTACAATACCACCACAGATTATTGTGTGTTAAAGTATGATATGGATGGCAACAAAGTCTGGGATGCGAGTTATGACAGTGAGACTCAATTTGCGGCGGATGATCTTCAAGCAATTGCTGTTGATTCATTCGGTAATGTCTATGCTACAGGCGGTATTTCTGTGAGTGGCATTGTAGTTTATGATTATGCGACTGTAAAATTTGATCAAAACGGGAACCTGCTTTGGGTAGCTCGTTATGATGGTGGCAATAGTGCTGACGATTGGGCCAGCGCAATTTGTACAGACTTAAACGGCAACGTCTATGTTACAGGGGGGAGTGGTTATGCGTTTACTTCTGATCCCGATTATGCAACAATAAAGTATGATACAAATGGAAATGAAGTGTGGGTTGCGCGATACAAAGGCCCCGATAATTCAGAGGATAGAGCATATGCAATATCTGTTGATGAGAACGATAATGTATATGTAACGGGCAGCAGTTCTAATAATGTTACCTGGATTAGTAACATGGTAACAATAAAATATAACGCGGACGGTGGTGAACAGTGGGTCGCGGTTGATTCTGCACGTATTGGTCAAGATATGGTTTTAGACTCTGATGGGAATATTTATATTACAGGAGAGGGCTATTGGCAGCCTTCTGGTAATTATCATCCAATGATAACTATTAAGTATGATCCAAATGGTAACACCAACTGGAAAGCCCGATATTATATTGATAATTCGGGCTCTTTTAGCATTCATAAGGGAATTGCGATATCCCTTGATAGCCTGGAAAATGTATATGTAACCGGTTCAAGTTGGGATAACGACACTTGGGGCGACATTGCCACAATCAAGTACGATGAAAATGGGAATCAACTTTGGGTAAATCGTTATAATGGTCCTGGCGATAATAGTGATGAGCCAGTAGACCTCAAAGTAGATGAATTAGGTAACGTTTACGTCACAGGAAAAAGCAGGTCCGGTGGCGAACAGAGTCCATTTGATTACTTAACGGTGAAATATGATACTGAAGGTAATTTAATTTGGGTGGCTCGCTACGATGGGACTGGCAATGGAGATGATTACGCTAGCGCGCTTGGACTGGACGCAGCAGGTAATGTGTATGTTACAGGTACAAGTATGGGATCAACAACAAATTTTGATTTTGCAACGATAAAATATGTTCAGGCGCCAGTTCCTTTAGCTCCGACTCTCGTATCACCTTCTGATGGTGCAATAATCGAATCCGATATGGTAAATTTTAACTGGAGACAAAATGGCGATCCTGTAAATAATTATTGGATAGAAGTATCAACTGACTCTCTAATGACCAATTCTACAATCGATTCGACTATTCTGGATACGACAACGGTTATGTCTGGATTTATCCATAATACAACTTATTATTGGCGAGTGAAAGCAAAAAACGTGGCCGGTTGGGGATCATTTAGTGAAGTAAGGGATTTTCAAATTGTAACGACAAGTGTAAAAACTGAAGCTGATATCCCAAAAGAATATGCACTCTATCAAAATTATCCTAATCCATTTAATCCTTCTACACAAATTGAATATAATGTGAAAGAGCCATGCAAAGTAATTCTGGTCGTTTATAATTTGAACGGACAGGTTATTAAGGAACTTATCAATTCATATAAACAGCCCGGCAAGTATTCTATTAATTTAGACATGCAGGATATACCATCAGGCATATATTTTTATAAGATTCAAATGGGTGATTTTCAAGCAGTCAAGAAGATGTTGAAAATTGAGTAAGAGTTTGGTATAACCCACGTTTCCAGCGGATCGCTAAAGCGATTCACTAAATTCTATGCGGACGTGGAATTGGAAAAACAACTTACGGGACGCTTGCTCTTGGCTCGCGACCGCTGAAACAGACTAACATTGATCGCCCTGAGGTTCCTACCTCTGGGCGAAATTGTTTGATACAGGAGGGCTAAGCCCTCCATTTTACGACACCCGAGGGTAGGAACCCTCAGGCAATCAGATTACATAAGACATAACAAACGAATCATTTTGAGTCGATAAACTTAGGTTTGTGCATAAAGGAGACAACTTGAAAGGCAAACTTCGTTTGGGTTGGCAAACCGCAGGTGTCATTGATGGGGGTGTCATCGGCTATCTAATTGGTAATAAATAACCCTGACAAAATGTTGTACACGGAATTTTACGTGCGAAAAAAAAGCGGATCAATGATCCGCCTCTGTAATTTATAGGATGTAACACCTTCAATCCATTTCAAGAATCACCTTGCCGCATTGACCCGAATCCATGACGTTGAAGCCTTTTTGGAAATCATCAAACGCGAACCTGTGTGTGAGAACCGGAGAAATATCCAGACCACTTTGCAGCATGGTGTGCATCTTGTACCAGGTCTCCCAGATTTCCCGTCCATAAATGCCTTTCAGAATCAGCCCCTTGAGTATGATCTGATTCCAATCGATGTGGGTGTCCCCCGATAAAAATCCAAGCAATGCGATACGCCCGCCGTGATGCATGCTTTCCAACATAGATTCAAATGCATGACCATTACCGGACATCTCCAGACCGATATCAAAACCGATCATGCCAAGTTCTTTCATGCACTCTTGAACAGAATTTCTCTGGGTATTCACAGCAAGCGTGGCGCCCATTTTTCTTGCCAGATCAAGTCGATAATCATTGATATCCGTAATGACCACATTGCGCGCACCCACATGTTTGGCAATTGCCACTGAGATAATGCCGATGGGACCAGCGCCGGTGATGAGCACATCCTCTCCGACCAGATCAAATGAAAGCGTGCAATGTGTGGCATTGCCGAAAGGATCCAGATAAGCCGCGATTTCATCGGGCACATTCTTATCCACATGCCAGGCGTTGGATGAGGGCAGAACAAGATATTCAGCAAAACATCCGTCGCGATTGACACCCACACCCAATGTGTTGGTGCAGAGATGGCGTTTGCCCGCCCGGCAGGAACGGCACACGCCGCATATGATATGTCCCTCACCGGAGATCCTCTCCCCAATTTCAAATCCGGTGACATCCGAACCCTTTTCCACAATTTCACCCACGAACTCGTGTCCGAGTATACTCGGTATCTGTATGGTCTGCCGGGACCATTCATCCCAGCGATAGATGTGCAAATCCGTACCGCAGATGGCGGTCTTTTTAATCCTTACCAACAAATCATTGTTGCCGTATTTGGGGATCGACACCTCTTCGAGCCAGACACCCTTTTCTGGAGATTTTTTAACAAGCGCTTTCATGGTTTGCATAGAGGTTGTATCCTAAATTCGGGTCACGGGTGTATAATCCAGATCAAAAGTCTTGGCCACACTTTCATGGGTGACTTTGCCCTTAAAAATATTTACACCGCTCTGGATCGCGGGGGAATGGGCGAAGGCTTGCTCGAATCCCATGTCAGCCAGTTTGATCACGTAGGGCAGGGTCACATTCGTCAGTGCAATGGTCGATGTAAAGGGCACGGCACCCGGCATGTTGGCAACACCATAATGGATGACACCATCCACTTCAAAAGTGGGATTGTCATGCGTGGTGGGCCGTGAGGTTTCCACACAACCGCCCTGATCGACGGACACATCCACGAGCACAGATCCTTTTTTCATCAGACTGAGCATGTCGCGTGTAATCAGGTGCGGGGCTTTTGCACCCACGATGAGCACTGCGCCAATAAGCAGATCCACCTTGGGCAAGAGATCCATAATATGATATTTGTTGGAATAAATCGTAACGACGTTCTTGGGCATGATTTCTTCAAGATATCGCAGACGCTGGACATCCACATCCAAAATATATACTTCCGCACCCATTCCTGCAGCGATAGTGGCAGCATGCGTACCCACAATTCCGCCACCGAGAATCATGACCACACCCGGCGGCACACCGGGCACACCGCCGAGCAGAACACCCCGACCGCCGTTTATCCGTTCAAGAAAATGTGCGCCTTCCTGTGTGGCCATGCGTCCGGCCACTTCACTCATCGGGATGAGAAGGGGCAGACTGCCATCTGGGGCTTCCACAGTTTCGTAGGCGATGGCAATGGCTTTGGTATCTATAAATCCCCGGGTTAAGGGTTCGCTGGCCGCAAAGTGAAAATAGGTAAAGATCAACTGATCGGGTTTGATCATGGCCAGTTCTTCTGGCTGCGGTTCTTTGACTTTAAGAATCAAATCTGCCCTGTCGAAAACTTCTTTGGCTGAACGCACTAAAGTGGCGCCATGTTGTGTAAAATCCGTGTCTTCAAAGCCGCTATTAATTCCAGCGTTTTTTTCCACAATAACCTGATGTCCGTGCGAGACCAGTTCATGCGCTCCATGCGGCGTCATAGACACCCGGTTTTCGGCCCGTTTGATTTCTTTGGGAACTCCGATAATCATGGATATATCTCCTCGTTGGTGACTGCCGACTCATCGAATATACGGTATGGGATGATGAAAGTCAAGGCCTAGAATCCTGCTATAAATGCACTAAAAACAAGGTTTAGGAAATACGATACCAGATTGAATATCCACAAGATAAAAATGAATATTTAGGGATAATCATTCCTTTTTCTCTGATTTTCAAGGCAGACCTATTCAAATTGATCTACTCGGGATTTTTTTAATCAGAAATTTCTGAAGCGGCATCCTTATCCAGGAGCCAAAGAAGTTTGCCAGCGACCGGCTGGATATGAGTTGCGGGGTATTTCTTTTTCCGGTCTGTAACAATATTTTTAACTCGTTCGGATTTATTACTACCTTCCACGACAAAGATCACATTTTTCCCGGCATTCAAAATTGGATAGGTCAAAGTAATTCGGGCGTGAGGTATGCCGGACTGTTTGGTGGAAGTTGTCCAATGCACCTTTTCATTTAAGGCCGCATTCTTCGGAAAAAGCGAGGCAGTATGACCGTCTGTGCCCAAACCGAGCATGATCAGATCCAGAACAGGAAAATCTGAATCCCCGAAGAATTGCTTCAGATTGTTTTCATAGGATTCTGCTGAAAGTTCTGCGGTCTTTTCGAATGGAATCGGATGCAGGTTGGACTCAGAAATTCCAAAATGATTTAGTAATGTCTTTTGAATCATACCGTAATTGCTGTCTGCATCGGACCAGGGAACGTGCCGTTCATCAACCAGAAAAATGTGCGTGTTCTGCCAGATGGTCTCCGGGATTTTTTTTGCAAGCGCTTCAAGATAGGGAATGGGTGTTTTACCGCCGGAAAGCGCCACCATGAACCGGCCTGTATGAATCAAGGCTTTTCTTGCGGTATCCTGCCAGAGGTTACCAAAGGTATCAACCATAGATTCTCGGGTTTCAAAGATTATAATTTCGGAATTCGTTGTCATAACACCGTCCAGATTAGTGAGGGGATTTATTGCTTATGAAAACGCCAGCGATGTCCATCCTGTTCCAGTAACTTGTCTGCTGCTTTGGGACCCCAGGTTCCCGCTTTATAATTCGGGAAGTCTTTAGCCGGATGATCATCCCACCACTTAATAATCGGATCTACCACACCCCACATGGCTTCCACGGCATCCTGTCGGGCGAACAGGGTCAGATCGCCTCGGATGGCATCTATGAGCAAACGCTCATAAGGCGTATCCTGTTTGACCTGAAAGGCGTCTTCATAATTGAAATCCATGTCTACGGCCTGGGGTCGATTGGTCATTCCGGGGATTTTCACATTCATCCGCATAGTCAGTTCCTCATCCGGCTGAATGGAAAAGATTAAGGCATTGGGTTCAATCTCGTCACAAATCCGACCGAAAAGCTGAAGAGGCGGCTGATGGAACTGTACATAGATTTCACTCTGGCGGCGGGGCATCCGTTTGCCGGATCGGATATAGAAGGGCACACCCGACCAGCGCCAGTTATCTATCATAAATTTGCCGGCAAAGTAGGTAGGCGTGTTGGATTGTGGATCGACAGACTCTTCCTCACGGTATCCCTGTGCTGCTTTATCCCTGACTGTACCTGCACCGTACTGGCCGCGTATCATGTATTTGTCAATCTCATTTTTCGGAACAGGACGGATGGTCCGGTACACCTTGACTTTCTCATCGCGGATCAGATCCGCATCAAAACCGACCGGCGGTTCCATGGCCACAAGTGCCAGAAGCTGTAATGCGTGGTTCTGCACGATATCGCGGATCACACCGGCCTGTTCGTAAAAATTGCCACGCTGTTCAATCCCCAAATCTTCAGCCACCATGATCTGCACATGATCCACATAACGGCGGTTCCACATGGGTTCGAAAATAGAATTACCGAATCGAAAGAACAGAAGATTCTGCACAGTCTCTTTGCCAAGGTAATGATCGATCCGATAAATCTGTTTTTCTTCAAATGCCTCCAACAACAATCGATTCAGTTCATTACCGGATTCACGATCCCGGCCAAACGGTTTTTCCACAATAATTTTACTTTCAGCCGAATCGCGACAGAGTCCGGCTCCATTCAAATTCTTAACAATGACGGGAAGAATTTCAGGGGGCACAGAAAGATAATAGAGCAGATTGCCCCATTCGGCTGTGTTTAGATCCTTGATGCGGTGACACAGAGTTTGAAAGGCCTCCGGATTATTGACATCCATGGAAAGGTAATGAAGCTGTTCCACAAACGCCGCGGCCTTCTTTTCTTCATAATATTTCGGGATAAAGTCGCGGATAGCTTCCATCATCATGGCCTGGAATTGCTCATCGGTTTTTTCACGGCGGCCCAGACCGAGAATGGCAAAATCATCCGGCAACTTATTTTCTATGAAGAGGTGATACAAAGAGGGGATCAGTTTACGCTGACTCAAATCACCACCACCACCAAAGATCACCAGAGTAAAAGGATCGACCGTATCATCTTCTGCAGCAACATCGCACGGAGTTAAGAACCGTTTCTGAAGAGTGTGAAAATCTCGGATTTTCGCCATAATTCATGTCCTCTATCAATTTGGAGCATTTGGTTGAGCAGCTCCAGAAATTAAACCCAAAATGTGAAATTTTGTTTCCCAAAATCTACTGGAACACAATAGTTGTGTCTACAGTCACAGGCCCGTCAGGATAGCAGGAGGTTTCTGCTGTGAATAGAATATGAACTTGATCTCCCTGTGTGAGCCTGAATTGGAAATCATTTTCAAACGGACAGGTGCACCAGCAGCCTTCCTCCAACTCGGTGAGAAAGATTTCCACACTATCCGACTCCATGGCCACACTGTCCTGAAAAACAGGGCAGCAATTGGCCCAGAAGTAAAAGGTGAGAATCAGAGTGTCGTCTTCCAAAGTATGCCGGAGTAAACGGGGTAGATCGAAAAAGCCCAATGTTTTGGCAGCCTCATTAGCACAGCCGTTATCCTGAAATGCAATGTACGAAAGCTCCGTGTTTTGTGGACTGGATGGGGCTTGTGGCACGGATTTGTTTCGCTCGCAAAACAAGATGGAGAGTATTGCGAGTGCGATGAAGAATCCGAAACGAAAGGTTTTCATATCATCCTCCTCTAAGGTAGAACAATCGTTGTATCGAGGCTGAAAGGTTCATTGAACCAGCCGAATAAAAGGTGCAAAGCGCCCGATCCTGAATAATTAAAGGCAAAGTCGTTTTCATAATCACAGATACAGCGACATCCTTGAAGTGTGTCATCGATGAGAATTTCCACGGTTTGATCCATAAGTCGAATGCTGTCTACAAAAGCCGGGCAGCAATTGGCTTCATAATGGATGGTCAAAGTAAGATCATTTCCTTCAATTGTATGACCTACCAAATAGGGATCACGGCTGGGAGCCATGGCAGGTTCCTCCAGTTCGAGACAGCCATTGTTCAAATGTTCCAGGTATATCAGATGGAGTGATGTATCCACCGGGTCTGTAGTTTTCTTTTTGCATCCCGCCCATGAAATCAGAGTGATGAGAACACAAAGGAGAACGATGGATTTTCGGAAATGCATTTTCATAACTCCTATTCAAATTCACGCATGGCGTTGAGCAATGCCTGCTGGACCGGTTTGTCGGCCATCCAGTGACCGGCCTCTTCGGCGATCACGAGTTTTGATTTTGGAAGTTTCTGATGCAGTTTGTACGCGGTGATCGGCGGACAGATCAAATCATATCGTCCATTGACCATAATCAAAGGGATGTCCTTCATCCGATCCGCATTGTCGAATAGCTGGCCCTCCTCAAAAAAGCAGTGGTTGGCCATGTAATAGTTCTCGAGCATGGCGAAGGCCAGCGGATCAAAGGTTTCGAAAATGGGGGCCATTTCCTCATCCGGAAAGGAGAGCTCGGCAATCTTAATCTCATATTCTGCCCACACCCGGGCATATTTCGCGCGATCCTCTTGTGATCCTTCTTGCATCAGCTCCAGTAAATAGGCAGGCAAAGGACGCCGGTTCGGATCGGGCAGCGCGTTCACGAAACGGTCATATACCTCTGGATAATAGGGCCGGACGCCTCCGTGATAAAAGTGATTGATCTCCGCTTGCGTGGATGTGAAGATGCCGCGCAACACCATGCCGGCCACGTGCTCCGGATAGGTTTCCGCGTAAGCCAGCGCCAGAGTCGATCCCCATGAGCCGCCAAAGAGGATAATCTTATCCGCATTCACATGCTTCCTTAAAGTCTCAATGTCCTCTACCAGATGCCATGTCGTATTCTCATTTGTCTCCGCAAACGGGCGGGATTGTCCCGCACCGCGCTGGTCGTGAAGAATGATGCGGAACACATCGGGGTTAAAATACTGCCGCATTTCAGGACTGCAAGATCCGCCCGGGCCGCCGTGCAATCCAAAGACCGGCTTGCCGTCTGGATTGCCGGAAAGTTCATAATAGAGCTCATGGATGTCGGACACTTTCAAGTATCCGATTTCATAAGCTTCGATATGCGGCCAGAGTGTGATGGATTCCTTTTGCTGAGCACATGAGACAAAGCTTAATCCAAAAATAAAAAGGATGAGGGATGTCCAGTTTCTTTTCATTTTGTAAGCTCCCTTTTATAGCAGCGATAAATTTATGATTACAGATTTTCGTTCTGCATTCTACGAGACTCCCCGAAAAATACTCGAGACAGAAAGACAAAATTAAAATATCTGGTTGTCATCCTGAGAGAGCCTAGCGAGCGAAGGATCTATATCCATTTAATGGTTCTTCATCTACTTTATTACTGCTTTACGTACCGTAAGACGTTTTCTGGTCTATATGACCCTATCAGAGATTCACCAAATTATATCACTTTTTAAACAAATCATCAAGCCTTTTTCTGGCAGCTGTTTCTTGATCCTTCTTTTTAGTCGATCCTTTTTGGTCGCCGGGTTTGAAATAACCACAAAAGTTGGGTGCGTCTTTCTCATGCACCCAGTCGGCCTGGGATTCATGGCATTGCTGATAGGCGTTGGGCTCGTAGAATTTACAATTCAAACAGCAATGCACGGGCCGTTCACAGGATGGGCAAATATCCTGTCTGAAGTATTTGGGTTTGGACGGGATTTCCGCACCGCAGGCATGGCAGAACATACTGTGCTCCCTGGATGGTTTATAAACTGACTTTAAATTGAAAGAAAAAATCTGAAGCCATTTGTGCTCTTCTCAATTTAAAATAGGCTAGGCTGGATACTCTGGATGTAATTTTACTTTCGATACCAATTCTAAGGTATTCATTTAAATCCCCACACCATCCACAATCTGTTTGGTCTTGATACCATGGTTCCCCTGAATCCATAAAACGCTCTGTGTAATTACACTTACTTAACCAGTAATATGAGCTCCAGATGATTCTAAAACTGTCAGACAGGTTAATGTCCATTCCAAATACTAACCGATAGATGGAAGCTTGATATTGAAGATAGTGACTTGAGTTGTATTGAATTTCATCGGATTTTATACTTTTGGAGTTCGATGTACTTGAACTGAGTGTGTCTGAATATGTGATAGCCAAATTCAAATCAATTAAATTGAATACAGAGTATTTTACACCAACACCCAATCTGAATTGTGATTTTTCATATTGTGTATGATTCTCATTATCAAATTTATAAATCTCAGGAATATTATACATACCCAATGAGCCCCAAAGTGATTGATCGCAACTATTAGTATTATATTTTGAAAGAAAATACATTGCAACCAGCCGTACTTGTAAATATCTTTTCAAATCATAAGTAGATAAAATGTCATATTTATTATATGATCTACTTTGTTTGGGATAATATGAATGATGATATTCTTCAGGATAATTTCCAATATAGTATGAATTGGTATATTCAGGAGATTTCCGAGTATGTATTTCTAATACGGGTTGGATAGATAACTTCGATGTTGGCTGATAATACAGACCGAATTTCCATAATGTCAAATAAGACATATAGTGGACTCCCACTATTATTGGTCCAGTATTTAGATATGTTGGTTCATGCGTTTGATTATCGCTATGAGAAATATCCTGTGATAGCGAAAATAAAACACCCATTCTCAGGTTTGGTAATATATTATGATTTGCAAAAACATTGCCTGTTCGTGTTCTTGAATAATGTGTCGGAGTATAACTGTTTCCACGCTGAAAGTAGGTTAATCTCTCATTTAAATACATCCCTCCAGTCCATGAACCGATTGATTTTGACAATCCTGCATGGCTGCCATTGATAGGTCCCCAGATATAAGGTGTAATGTCTCGATATTTATACGAGGCCAATTGGCCGCCAAAAAACAGATCGAAGTTAATATTTGTGGCGTACGCAGGATTCAGCCATGCGTCTTTGATTGAATCTTCGAACAGGCCCAGAACTAGATTGCCACCACGGGCTTCGTGAGCTAGAGAAATGGGGTGGGTTTGCGAGTGAACAGATGATACCAAGAGAAAAAGAATGAAAATAATCCGAAGATGGGTTTTCATTGTGACCTCAAATATACAGACATTCAAAATACGTAAACGACTGATTGTATTGGCTCAGGTGTCGGCTAACATTGGATTTTGATTTATAATATAAAGTGAAGATCAGATAGAAACAATAGAAAAAATCCCGGCATTTTGTCCGGGATTTTTATCCATTTCAAATAATGATTGAATCAGCACTATTCTCTCACAACCTGAATTGTAGCCAGACTGGTGAGGCCATCTGGTAGCACAGTCAATCCAGACCGGAGCTGATTTTCATCGGCCGCTTCAAGATATTGTTTAAAGATTTGACTGGCGTCTTCTGTTGCGGCAAACAAATAGAGTGTGTATTGCTCGCCACTACCCGTTTCCTCTGGCGCGCCCACATAGACCGTGGAGTACCATGTCATGCGCCCGGGTGGTTTGAAGATCGGGCCCGGCTGCGGATGAAACAGAACGGAATCCTTGGGCTGAATGACAAGCCATAAATCGGTTTCTATCAAATCCTCAGTGAATTCGCCCATGGCCGGAGTCTGAAAGGGGACCTCGCTTCCATTCACCGGCTTGAGTATGGAGGCTTTCTCGGGGGGTGTTTGGGTGCTCGGGATAAATAACATTCCTACAATAACAAGAAGGATGATTATCAATGTGATCCACAACAGGGGTTTGCGACCTTTTTGCTTTTCCACGACTTCTTTTCGTGGACAACAAGTCCAACCCAATATGAAGAGAAAACCGACAAGCAACAGAGGGCCACTCATGATCAAATAGGTCTGAATCGGAAATTCACCTCGGGTCCAAAGCATATAAAAAACAGCCAAACCGATGGATACAACTGTTCCAATCCACTCCCATCGCCAGGCGATCAATAGAAGTAAAAGTATCAGGAATGTGGGAATCAAATGTATCACAAATGCTAGGAGTGTGGTATGGAGGGCTTGTCCCTTGCCAAAGACATCCAAAGCAAAGATGCTGAGGAAGAGTGCGTAAAGCATGCATAGTACTCTCGGTGTCCAAAAGATGATATTCCGGGTTGTTTTTTTCATTGCATTCTCCATTGATGAATTGAATTGTACCGAGTGAATTATCCGATACTCTCTATTCTAAATGGTGGAGATTAGAAAAGCAACCACAATTTTTCTGAGGACCGAATTATTTGCTCACGTATGTCTCAACGAGTTCCCAATAGATGTCTTCGAAATCACCATTTTTTAGCGGACTTCTCTGATTACAGACTTTAAATATGTGTTAAATTTTATAGTTCTTGTACATCAAACGGGATCCTTGCTAGTCACCAAGCGGAAAGGTAATTCCGGCAAAAATCTGAATCCCTTTGGTTTTCACTTCGGTATCCGGATCGTCTGGATCATCATTGATATTGGCCAGCCCCATGGCATATCGGGCTTCCAGAAATATGGAATTATTGCCCATTGGCATACCCACACCGGCGCCCAAGCCAATGCCATAATCAAGATTCTTGGTTGTTTCTTTCAGGTCTTCTTCCGATGAATAACCGCCACCGCTTATCTTCCCAGTTCCACTCAGAAGGTAACCAATAGTAGGTCCGGCAATGAGATAGGGTTTGATATTACCTGTACCAATAGAATATTTCAACAATATGGGTACTTCGAGATAGGTTACTTTATTTTCGAGGTCGTAGATATCCCATTTGCCATTGACGCCTTTTTGTAAATACATAAGCTCAAGGTGGAGTGTCAACATTTCATTTAGATTAAAATCCAATACGCCGCCGAATCCAAACGCTGTCAGGTTAGAGAGTTCCACTTCTTCCAATGGATCAATATCCACATTAGCCAGATTGATCCCGCCCAGAACACCAATGTTGACTTGAGCACCAACTGGTAGAGCGATAAAAACTGCAAAGATTACCACCCAAATTAAACGCATGCACTTCATGATATCCTCCTTTTTCTTAAGATGGACGTACATGAAAACCGATCCAACACCTCTATTCATGTGGATCGGTGGATATTTGTTCAATCGGAACCGGATCCATTCCTTTTATATTCTTTACAATTTCAAGTGATTGTTCATCGGGATTAAAAAGATTCACAATTTCATCTGTGACATCAACCAGTTCCAGGGAATCATCGTTATAGAATACTTCCCACTTTGAAAGAATGAGTTTCACCTTGTTTTTTTCTGCAACTGAAGGGAGTTTGTCCTTTATTGAGTCCATGATATTTTTAGCGCTGCCCGTGCTGAAACCCTGTTGATGCATTAAAAATTGATAAGTCGATCCCAGTTTTTCCAGCTCCGCAACACGTTCTTCATTGCCCTCTTCTTTTGCAGTTTTCAATTCTGCTCTCATGCCATTGATCAGTTTGAGGAAATCCGTTCGCCCGTAGGCGATAGCAACACAGCGGGAGTCAAATGTTCCAATTCGTATTTTCTCATTGCTGTCTTGAGAAAAAATGATCAATGGAATAAGCAGGATAAAAATCATGACAATCCTGATCGATATTGTATGCATTTTCATGGCTTTCCCTCCTTTTAAAATTTGAATTGAAAAATTCCCTTACATTATATTATGCAATCAGAAAGTTGCTTCATCAGAATAATAATGGTTTAAAGAGGGACCGGTTACAGAAGGAGAAAGTATTTGAGTCCATGACAGAATAGAAGTAACTCAAGCTGTCAGTATCACAGTATTTCTTGAAAATCAGGAAGTATTACAGCTATTAAGTGTTAATGTGAGAAACATAAAGAAAAGCGATGCGAGATGCAAGTCAAAAATCCCTTGCAGGACAAATAAATGCCATCCTGAAATTTATCCTTTTAAACGGAGCTTACACGCAAGTATGAATAATTTAATTGACGGATGGATTTGTTTTAGGATACTTCATCAGGATCAGTACCGGGAAAATAATCTTTTGCACAATCCGGGCAAATGCCGTGGCTGAATTTGGCTTCTGAATGGTTTCCGATATAGGATTCTATCTGGTTCCAATATCCCTTGTCATCACGGATTTTCTTGCACGATGAACAGATGGGCAACAATCCATGTAAAGTATTTACTTCGTGGAGGGCTTGTTTGAGAACGTGATTTTGTCTGTCCTGCTTTTCCAGGGTATCCACCACAAAAAGATGGGCCTCTACTGCTTCTTTAAAAGCGAGGAACAGGGTTTCGTAGCGCTCTCCCCACTGCCTCTCTTTGGTATCTACCGCGCAAATAGTTCCGAAAATTTTCCCATCGGGCCACATCAAGGGATAACCGAGATAAGCGTAAATACCTTCTTTGGCAGTTGGAGAATCGGCCCATTCAGGATCCTTTCGTGCATCAACAACTTTTACCATGTGTCGTTTCATAGCTGCGGTTTCGCAGTATATACCTGCAAGGGGCATTTTCGTCCCGGACTGAAACGGATTTTCAGCGCCGATATTTGAGCGGAAGACCTCAAGATCGGGTGGTTCCAAACGATTGATCATGACGCATGGCAGATCCAGTAAATCCGCTATAACATTCACAACCCCTTGCCAGCTATTAATGATGTGTATTGGAATGGTCGTCGTTCTGGTTTCAATGTTCATCTTATTCACTTATTACCCCACACTAAATTGGTAGCTTTTTCAATATAAAAAGGTTCATCAAAAATCATTCTATTTTACATGATGTTTCGAAAATTTAATAATCCTTCTGCGTGAGTGTCCATTGGTGTGGGTATCAAGCAGGTAAAATGGATTTATATGTTTTCACAATGAAATTTCAATACGGGAGAGTGAATCTAATCACGGTTAAGAAGATTTCCTGCATATTCGGAATAATGGCGATATGATACACGGGCGTGATTTACGGTTTAAAGACAGGTCCCCCTCTTAAAACAAGATGATGACCTGCTTTGGCTCCTTTCGGATTATCAGCCGGACTTCTTTGATAATATTCAACGTCATTTCTGTTATGTTTGTCCCAGCACCATTCCCATACATTACCCGACATATCAAACAATCCCAATTCGTTTGCTTGCATTTGCCCGACAGGGTGTGTTGTATTATTTGAATTTGTATCACACACAGGTGCCTCATCAAAATCTTAATGAAAGGCAGCTTAGACCACCATCGAGTTTTCTAAATTCTGATACATCAACCTCTTTTATCATATAACCCGCACTTTTTATGGTTTCTCGTGCTTTTGGATAACCTTGTGGTATCAGTACTCTGTTATTCACCCATATACAATTGGCAGCATAACTCTCATCTTCACCTATTTCAAGAATATGAAATTTGTAAAATTCTTTTTTCGACAAAAATTCACCGAATGCCGCTAAATTGTTATGCTCTAAATATGCCACTCCGGTCTTCAGGTGAAGCACTTTCTCCAACCTTATTACAGATCCACTCATGCCATATTTCTCTAGAAACTCGATGACTTGCTGAGCTCCGCTCTCATTCGTTCTTTCAGACAGGCCGATATAAAAATGTGACCCTACCATCATTATATCACCCGCTTCGACCGTTCCTGGCTCTCGGATTTCTTCAATATGAGTGTAATAGTCTCTCAGAACCTTTTTTATTTCTGTTGTCTCTCCCCTTCGTGATGGTGCTCCGGGATTTGTAATAATCGCACAGTCTCTTGTGAGCAATGCGACATCTTCAATAAAGGTTGAATCAGGATATCGCTCATCTTCCCCCAATACCAAGACTTCTAATCCGCAATCTTTTAACGCTTTTATATATTCTGCATGCTGGGCAAGTGCATTTTCATAATTTGGAAGACCTAATTCTGCGGTGGTCAATCCATTTATCATACTTTTCCCTGGTGTTCTTACGATCGCCCTCTTGAACATGTGTGTCCTCTTGCCTACAACGATTATTTCTCATGAAATCTAACGCTGAAACTCACCGACTACTAAAAGTAGTGTAACTAAATTATAACGAAAACTGCTCAACTCCCTACTTAAACCGCATGAAATAAAATGACCAATCCGGTTACCGCCAAAATAGCAACAATCCAATACCAGGTTGCACAGAATTTGGAATCTTTATGTTTACTTATGACCGCGCCATAAATCGTCGCTATAAACGGCGGTATGGCCAACGATAAATAGCCGATAGGTTCCGGCAAAACCCGTTTTGACACATATGCAAGAACAATGATACTGAAACCCGTGGCCAATGCGATCTGAACATGAGGTGATTTGAGATGTTCCTTGAATTTTGACATAAGGAAAACCCGATTTATTCTTTTTGTTCAGCTACAACACGTTTCGCGATCAGGTCTTCTGAAGCCACATCCCCCACATCGCGAACCAGCTTCATTTCATTTTCAGAAAGTATGCCATGGTAACTTATTTCAAGTTCCATCTCTTGGAACACCAGCATTTCAACAAATGAGACTTTATTGCTGTCCACTTTGATGTCGATCAATTTGACTTCTTGTTTCTCGCCACCGATGTCAGAACTGGCAATCCCTGTGATCCCGGTTTCGGTTTGTGCAAATGTGAAGATGTATTTTTGAATGCCGATTTGTGTGTCGAATTCAGCTTTCCAGGTACCTGCAAGATCTGCAGAATAAACGGATGCGGGAACAGTCAACATCATTAAGGCTGCTATGACAACACTCCATGCGAACAGATGGTATAATTGCTTTTTCATTTTGTGAATCCTCCTGTTTGGGTAATAGTTATTTCCAAGCCGACGTTTGAAGCTTTATTTCACTATAACGTTGGTGCACAGAGGTATGACCATAGAGAAATCAAAGGACATGCGAAAGCGGTTTGTTATAATAATAATTATAATCCACTCGGCCATGTTTGAATAGCTAGTTTAGCAAGTTGTTTTTGACGATTGCTTATTTCTTTTGCACCCCATTTATTATTTATAGCTACTCCAGCCGTAAGAGTAAAAGCAGAATCTTTTAGAATTACTTTTTTATCTAAAAATGTACTATTTCCTATCATTGAATTCTTTTTAGCTTGTAGTATAACCATATTTCCTAGACGTCTATAGTATGCTGATGCAATTTCGTCATCTATATCTGGCCAAAAATCTCTTGGATTCTCTGGAAGAATATGCTCCAAATTGATTGATTGCTCATCGTCACTTGGAATTAGTTCGGGTTCATCTTGTCCAATTGCTTTCAATTCAAGTGCCCTAAGATAATAGCGTGCTAGATAGGCTTGAGAAACTCGGGCTTCAGAAAAGGCTGCTTCAAATAATGAATCACTGGGCACAGCATTCTTCATTGCTAATACCAAATCTTTTGCTGTTTTAATTTTACAGGATGCTACATTTTTTGCTGTAACTGAGTAGTTTCTATCTAAAAATCCACCACGTCCCCCAACAATTAAAAACCTTACCGACCAGAATACAAATAGTTGAAATGCGAGTTTACTTTCTTTAATTGGAAAGTGTCTTGATACTGCAAACATCAGAGGCCTAATTTGTTTTACACGTAAGTCGTTATTTATGGTTGAAATGTGTTTTCTTGTACTAGTCCCGAATTCATTCCACTTTTTATGATCTGGGTTGAATAAGGCAGCATAATCACCTGCACCATCCATCAATTCATCAAGAAATTCGATAGCCCTTCCTTTACTATTTATAGTCTGTTTTACTTTATCGAAAACCTCCCGACCAGTTATTTGCCCATGTTTAGTAATAAGCAAATGATGAAGATATGTGAGCGCTATATCATATCTTCCTATTGTATCTAGAATTCCTATCATTGACGACCATTTATGCTGTCCTTCTTTAATTCTATCACCTGAAAGACTCAATAAATGATTTTTTAAGAGATCAGCTTGAGATGCTTTTAAACCACGATCATTAAGCGTTTCGAACATCACGAAAGCATTCAAGTGATCTGGTACTCGGAGGAGAATAACTTGTGCCCCATCTTTGATGAACTCCACCCACTGAAGTAAGCGTGGGCTTATGGCTGATTCTTTAGTGTATGGCGCTAATAAAGATGTTATGTATTGTTTCGCAATGTCTGCTGCCTTTTTTATTCTTTTATGGGATTCTTTCGATGGATTAATATTACGCTCCTCCGAATCAGGTGTTGAAAAAATAAACTTTGTGAAAAACTCATTATCGTCAACGTTTAACTGTAATTGTGGAACAGTTTCTGTCGTATTATAATCTGTTTTTTTAAAAAAATCATTTTCTATCGCAGATGCTCGTTTAACATCATCCTTTAGATAAAAATAGTCCCTTATTGCTGCAACTAGAATGGTTGTAGTAGCGAGTCTTTGTTGACCATCCGAGACTTCTGGGAGATCTCCTTCTCCACGAGTAAGAACAATTGTTCCTAAAAAATATGTTGATCTACCGCCATCAATTGCATGGCCAAAATCTTCAAATAGTGATCTAACATGCTCCTCTTCCCAAGAATATTCTCTTTGATTCAGGGGAACAGCAAGGCGATTCTGTGATAGAACAGTGCCAATGCCTTTATGTTCAAAACCTATTTCTTCTCTCGTTTTATTCAAAACATACTCCAATAATTTTTTTATAATTCTTTCCTGATCGCCCTAGATTTCCCAATTCAGCGTGAAGCACATGGTTGTCCTGAGCGATGATATTAAATGAATCTCAACTGTCTTTCCATTCATATCGAGAACGGAGACAATTCTGCCATGACGGTTCAAGTAATCCATCATGTTGCAACCTCCCCACAACAATACCCGGATCAATGTCCAAACGCCGTGCAAAAATATCAATATCTTGTTTATAGAATGATTTTGTTTTCGTAAATGTATCATAATCCTTTGGAGGAATTAATATATCCGCAGCAAATTTGTTGGCTTCTATCTCAAATTTTTCCAATTCATCTCCATGAATATCTCCCTCAAGAAAAACCATCTGCTTTCCATGCAAAAGAAGGTGACCCAACTCATGAAAAAAACTGAACCAAAAAATATCTGCCCACCTGCCCCGGATTGTCAACATTAATACTGCTTTATTTTGTCCCAACCAAAACGTAGACCCGTGGAGATAGGTTTTTGGCAAGTGTGGACTGAGAACCAGTACCACACCTGCATCTAAAAGAGTTTGGCGAAGTTGAGGCACAAATATCTCGGGTGATAATCGAGTCATGCTACGAAGGGGCTGTAATACACTTTCAAGAACTTCCTTTTTAAATGATGCAGACTCTGACTTTTGTCCCTGTAATTCACCTATTCTTAACCATGCTGATGTGGCTTCAGGTAACCGTTTTCCTGCTCCTTGACGAAAAGCCACTTGATAACGCTTTAAGGATGCAATATTTTCTAATGATGTCACACCAAAAAAATGTTGTAATTCACGGACTTTTTCAATTGGCTTGGTTTTCATCGCGACCAAGCCCAATTTAACCAACTCAGAGTAATTATATCTGGTCACCAACTTCCTTTCATCCTGCAATCTTTGCACTTGAAAAGTTTCTTGATTGCGGGCCAACGTTAACCGATATTCTGCCTCCAGGCCTGTCCAAATATGAGCGGGTACACCAACCACCATTTCCAATTGTAAAGCAGTATCCGGAGTAATCGCTTTATCACCCGTAAATATAGCGCTTAACTTGGGTGCCGGACGATTCATGCGCTGCGCCAGTTCATTCTTGGTCATACCTAATTCAGAAATAACTTCTGCTAAATACTCTCCGGGTGGAATAGCCAAATCAGAGTGAGTTTGTTCTTTAATCATCATAATGCTTGCTCACCTCCTCTATGCACGCTACCTCTAATTTCTTTCCTTTTAAACTGAAAATGAGTCTGTAAAATCCTGTAAGTTTCACTGCCCATTGTCCTCGTCTATCTCCTTTCAATGGATGACAACTCAAGCCGGGTAATACGCAAAGTTCATTTATATCGCACACTTGTTTAATAATATTAATACGTTGAATATATTTTCTCGCTACATCTCGCCCGTAAGCTCTTTCCGCCTCACGGCCATTCTCATAATGTCTCTGAAGTTTTTTTGTTCTGAAACAAACTTCCATACCATTTCCTCATAGAAGGCCTTTCAGTATTTACCTTTAAGCTAAATATACCAAAAAGCCAGTTTCATGTCAAGTGTTTCTTCACCCTTGGGGTAAAGAGCAAATAATTACTTTTTTTCGCATAAACCCTTCTGTGCTGTTCAATCAACCATTTTCAGAGGATGCTCAGCAAGTAGCTACAAATCCGAAAATACCATAGATTTGTTTGTGCAATATATGTTTCTAGGTGCCGCGCAAAAAAGATGAGATGATAACAATTTACAAAGCCCGCTTGAAAAATCAAGTCTTTTTAAACAAACATTGATATTCATGAGCTGATATTTTACATTGCACTTGGACATCAAAATTCAGGAGCCATCATGAAAACGAAATGGATCGTTACAATACTTCTCTCCGTGCTGCTTACAATTCCATCCTGTTCCATTTTATCTGGAGGATGGATCTCCCTATTTGACGGAGAGTCACTCACCGGCTGGAAAACCAGCGAACACCCTGAATCGGCCTGGGTTGAAGACGGCGTGATTGTTTGCAATGGCGAACGGGCGCATGTGTTTTATATGGATGAAACCGGCGATGCGGATTTCAAAAACTTCGAAGTCGCAGTGGATGTTAAAACCGAACCGGGTTCCAACTCGGGGTTTTACTTCCACACAAAGTATCAGAAGGAAGGCTGGCCGTCATCAGGATTTGAAGTTCAAGTGAACAACTCGCAGAAGCAGCATGGCGATTATCTTGAAATGAAAAAAACCACCAGCCTGTACGGTGTGCGCAATCTGTACAAAGCCTTTGTGAAAGACAATGAATGGTTCACCCTGCATCTTCTGGTAATCGACAATCGCATCCGTATCAAACTGAATGACATGCTCGTGGTGGATTTCACCGTACCGGAAGACGACCCCCATTACAACGCACACGGCACATTCGCCCTTCAGGGACATGATCCAGAAAGCACTGTCTATTTCCGGAACATCCGGGTCAAATCCCTCCCGGATGACGCGACCGATCCGGCGGAGGATCTGCCGATCCGGGATGAATTGTATGCGGACATCCTTCAGTTAGGAAAGGACAACTTCCCGCTTGTGGATTATCACATCCATCTCAAAGGCAGATTGACTATTGAGCAGGCGCTGGCCAACTCGCGCAAAGTGGGGATTCAGTACGGAATCGCGCCCAATTGCGGGGTCGGTTTTCCCATTCAGGATGATGCGGGGATTGACGCATTTCTGAAGAGCATGAAGGGGGTTCCCGTGTTGCTTGGGATGCAGGCAGAGGGCCGGGAATGGGTGAATATGTTCTCTAAAGAAGCAATCTCGAAATTTGATTATGTTTTTTCAGACGGCATGACATTTACCGATCGCCAGGGTCGGCGCACCCGGTTGTGGATACCCGAGGAAGTTCATGTGGATGACGAGCAAGACTTCATGGAACAAATCGTTGAAACGATTGTCGGAGTGATCTCCAATGAACCGATCGACATCTATGTCAATCCCACTTATCTTCCCGAAGTCATGGCCGATGAGTATGATGAGCTGTGGACGGAATCGCGCATGAAACGCGTGATAAACGCAGCGGTTGAACACAATGTGGCCATTGAAATCAACTCGCGATACAAACTGCCCTCCGAAAAATTTATCAGGATGGCTAAGGACGCGGGCGTTAAATTCGCCATGGGCACCAACAACTCAGGCGCCGATTTGGGTCGGCTGGAGTACTCCATTGAAATGGTTAAAAAATGCGGCCTGACCTGGCAGGATATGTTTATCCCGAAATCGGTTCGTCCATAATATAATCGGTTCTATTATGGCATTCTGAAAATTGTGTTGAGAAATCCATGTAGTATTCCGTTAGGAAATGAAAACTGTTTGAATCCCGCCCCACAATAGATTCTATCAGAATAACAGGGCGGGATGAGTTTTTTCATTTTAGGAATATTACAATGGATTTTAACGAATTTTCAGACAGCCTTGATTTTTTGTCTTCCTTAATTTGAACATTTAAATTTATTGATCCCGCGAAGTGGGAGTTCTTTTGTATCAAGACAAAAGAACAGAACAAATGATTCATGCCCCATAATAAAACTTTAATTGATATTTTAAATTTCGGTCTTTACATTGCATTCAAGTGGAAAAATTTGAATAGCACACCATGCACATTCCGGAGGGATCATGTACGGAAAGATCAGAATGGATATAAGGGGTCAGCTTACATCACTAAAGCGGGAAGCCCTGTTTAAAAGCGAACGAATCATCACCGGGCCACAGGGCGTGGAGATCAACGTAGAAGATGTCGGCACAGTCATCAACTTCTGCGCCAACAATTATCTCGGTCTCGCAAACCACCCGAAAGTCATTGATTCCGCCCATCGCGCATTGGACGAATGGGGCTATGGTCTCAGTTCCGTGCGATTCATCTGCGGCACGCAGTCCGTGCATAAATCATTGGAAAACCGCATGTCTCGGTTTCTCGGTACCGAAGATACAATTCTTTACGCAGCCTGCTTTGACGCCAACGGGGGCGTGTTTGAACCTTTTCTGGATTCCAACTCAGTCATCATTGCCGACGCACTCAACCATGCCTCACTCATTGACGGTATCCGCCTGACCAAGGCCCGGCGGCTCATCTATGCACACAATGATATGGCTGATCTTGAAGCCAAACTGAAAGAGGCGGCGAGTTTCCAAATTCGAATGATTGTAACGGATGGTGTCTTTTCAATGGATGGCGAAATCGCGGACTTGAATTCCATCTGTGATCTGGCGGATGCCCATGACGCCCTCGTGCTTGTGGATGATAGCCACGCAACTGGAGTTCTTGGGCGCAATGGCCGGGGTACAGCTGAATATTGCGGTGTCGAAGGGCGTGTGGATCTCATCACAACCACTTTCGGTAAAGCATTGGGCGGCGCTTCCGGCGGCTGCGTTTCGGGACACCAAACCCTGATTGACTGGCTGCGTCAGAAAAGCCGTCCGTATCTATTCTCAAATTCTCTCCCGCCAGTGGTGACCGGAACAACATTGGCGGTTTTAAACATGCTGGCTGATACAACAGTATTGCGCGACAGGTTGGAGAGCAACACCCGCTATTTCAGAGAAGAGATGACCAAAGCCGGATTTGAGATTCGTCCCGGAAATCACCCGATAGTGCCAATTATGCTATATGTGGAGAAACTCGCACATGACATGGCAGACGCGCTTCTTGAGAAGGGTATTTATGTGGTTGGATTCAGCTATCCGGTCGTACCCAAGGGAGAAGCACGCATCCGTGTGCAGCTCTCGGCAGCACATGAGAAAGTACATCTTGATCGAGCCATTGGCGCTTTTGTACACGTCGGCAGGATGCTGAACGTAATTGAATAATTTTGTTATAGACAATTGGAGGAATATCTGATGAAAACCGGACGTAAAGCCAAACTCTTTGTATGGATTCTCATGCTGCTGGCTGTTCAGATCATGGCGCAACAGATCGATTCTGCGCTCTATGTTGAAAAATTTATCTGGGATACAACGAAAACTATCCTGACCATGGATTTCTCACAAATTGATCGTCCAATGACATTGGAAGAGGCCAATCCGGTTTTCCACTTTCCGCCGGTTCGCCAGGATACAACGGGAACGTGCTGGAGTTTTTCCGGCACCAGTTTTCTGGAATCTGAAATTTACCGGATCCACGGAAAAAAGATTAAATTGTCAGAAATGTACACCGTGTACTGGGAGTATGTCGAAAAAGTACGGCGGTTCGTGCGTGAAAAGGGCAATTCATGGGTGGATGAGGGCTCGGAAGAGGATGCTGTAATTTTAAGGATGAAGCAGTATGGCGCGGTGCGTGACATCGATTATATCGGATTGCTTCCAGGTCAGACCAAGCACAATCATGAACCTTTGATGGATGAAATCAAATCGTATCTGGAGTATGTCAAGGAGAATTCGCTTTGGGATGAAGAGATTGTACTGACCCATGTGCAGATGATCCTGGATAAATATATGGATCACCCGCCAGATATGATTCAGCGTAAAGGCAACTGGATCACACCCAGAAAATTTCTTGACGATATCGTCCGTCTGCCGCTGGATGATTATGTCAGTTTCATGTCATTTACATCCATCCCCTTTTACACGCAGGGCGAATATGATGTGCCGGACAACTGGTGGCATTGTGATGAGTACTATAATGTCCCGCTGAACGAATGGGCCGGAGCCATCAAGCAGGCTATCATGAATGGATATTCTGTGGGTATTGGCGGTGATGTATCCGAGCCGGGTAAGGGCCGTGAACTGGATATTGCCATTGTCCCTTCGTTTGACATCCCGTCGGAAGCAATCAATCAGAGCGCACGGGAATACCGTTTTTACAATGAGAGTTCCACGGATGACCACGGCATCCATCTGGTTGGCTATGTTCGGAAAGGCGACCGGGACTGGTTTCTGGTCAAGGATTCCGGGTCAAGTGCACAGGACGGCCAACTGAAGGGATACTACTTTTTCCGTGACGACTGGATTCGATTAAAAATGCTGACATTTATCGTACATAAAGACGCAGTAAAAGACTTGTTGGAGAAGTGCCACGTGCAGTAGTCATTCAGAACCATTTTGAAAAATCTTGCCAGGATATAATTTTTGGGGATCTCGAATCCCAAAGTTTACTTCATTGTTAACGGTTCACCTGTAAACAATCCGTAATGTGATAGCGTCTCATTCATGCAAGTCAGAGAGCGCTCAAAAAGGGTAAGTCAGGGCCATGCATGCCTTTTAATGAAGACCGAATTATAGAAGACGCCAAGCAAGGAGACCGTCATGCTTTTGGCAAACTGGTTCAAAAATATCAAAGCCGGATTCTGGCACTCGCCTATGACCTTATGGGCAATTATGATGATGCGAGCGATCTCGCACAGGATGCCTTTATTCGTGCATTTAGCAGGATCTCTACATTTGAGGGAAGGGCCCAGTTTTCAACCTGGCTCTATCGTATTACTGTGAATCTCGCAATGGATACACATCGGCAGCGCAAACGCCGC
>JABMRT010000093.1 GCA_013202295.1 Candidatus Zhuqueibacterota bacterium | reverse complement strand
TGTTGATTCGCGCTACCCACTCAAAACAACATAGCGCCAAATTTCTTATATATCCATCCAAAATAAATCTAAAAACAACTAAAATCTTTTCTTCTCTGCTTGATTCTTTCAATAATAGTACTATATTGTTTTGTTTATGAAATCTAAACTATATATCGGAATTGATATTGGTGCGGTCAGCGCCAAGGTTGCTCTTCTTCCCCAGATGAATAGTCACACGGTATTGGAATCTGTCCGCGAATTGACGGATTCGCCTGTCCGGTTCAATTCATTTCAAATAGGATCTGACTTCATCTATCTTTCTGAATATTTTCGACATATGGGTGAGCCTGAACGATATATCCGAAATCTTTTCACATATATAAAAGACATTTTTTCAAAAGATTACTCCATTGCCACGCTGTTTACAGGATCGGGTGGTAAACAAATCTCCAAACGGTATAATCAGGATTCAGTGAATTCGATTTCTGCTCTTGCAGAGGGTGTGGGATGGATGTATCCCAAAGTGCATACTATTTTTGAAATGGGCGGTGAAAGTTCAAAATATGTTCAAATTCATCGTGATGATGATCAAAATATCCAGATTGTCGATTATGAGACAAATGGAGAATGTGCTGCCGGGACAGGATCCTTTTTTGATCAGCAGGTTGAACGGCTGCGTCTTTCCATCGAAGAAGTCGGTGGGCTGATTGCTAACACAAAAAATGCGGCTTCCATTGCAGGGCGATGTTCTGTGTTTGCAAAGTCAGATATGATTCACGCGCAGCAGAGGGGATACAGCCCGGAAGAAATTCTAAAAGGATTGTGTGAAGCGGTTGTTCGAAATTTTAAAGGAAGTATTACCAAGGGTAAGCACATTGAGCCGAGCGTGGCTTTTGTGGGGGGTGTGGCAAAAAACCGAGGGATTGTGAATGCAATCCATGATATATTCGGATTTAATCAAGGTGATCTTATCGTACCCGATCATTCTGCATGGATGAGCGCGATTGGAGCGGCGAGACTTTCGCAAAAACGTGAATCGAAAGAATGCAATTTTGAAATCAATACTTCAAATTCACATCAACATCCCACGACATCCGCTCTTTCCCTTGAAAATGTAACGCTTCTACGCAATACTATAAAGACGGTTGAACTATCCAATCATCAGAAAACGGATGCTTATCTCGGCGTTGATATTGGTTCTGTCAGCACAAATCTAGCGCTAATTGACGTGAAAGGTAACCTGATTCATGGCATATATGTTATGACAGATGGCCGCCCTATTGAAGTTGTTACAAATGCGCTGAACGAGATGGATCGCGCAGTTGGAAACAGAGTCAATGTGCTGGGCGTTGGAACCACAGGTTCCGGACGGGAGTTGATCGGATTGCTTGTCGGGGCTGACGTGGTAAAAGATGAAATCACTTGCCATAAAACCGGGGCGGTATTTGTCAGCGCTCGATATCTGGATAAAAAAGTGGATACTATCTTTGAGATTGGCGGACAGGATTCCAAGTTTATCTCCATTCAAAAAGGTGCAGTGGTTGACTTCAGCCTGAATGAGGCCTGTGCTGCAGGTACAGGATCTTTTCTAGAAGAGCAGGCCAATAAATTAGGAATTTCGATCCGTGATGAATTTTCCAATTTGGCGCTCGCTGCCAAAAATCCGCTCAGACTGGGTGAAAGATGCACTGTTTTTATGGAAAAAGAACTTGGCCCCTATCTGCATCAAGGCGTTCCGAAGAGCGATATTGCTGCTGGATTGGCGCTTTCAGTAGTTCATAATTATTTGAATCGTGTTGTGAAAAAACGTCCGATCGGAAACACGATCTTTTTTCAGGGCGGTACCGCTTATAATGATTCGGTGGCTGCGGCGTTTGCTTCCATACTTGATAAAGAAATTATTGTGCCACCCCACAATGGTATCATCGGAGCGATCGGAGCAGCTTTGCTTGCTTCAGAAAATCGTGATCCAAAATCAAAAAGCAATTTTCGAGGGTGGAAGATAGAAAAGACTCAATGGAAGATGCGGGAATTTGAATGTAACGGTTGCACCAACCATTGCGCAATTCAAGAGTTTGAGATTGATGGAGAAAAGAGCCACTGGGGGGACAAGTGTTCTGATCGATATCGCAAACGAGCGAAGACATTAAAAAAGGCTGAAATCCCCGATCTTATAGATGAGCAGGTATCATCCATTTTTCGTTCAGAGAATTACGATCATCCATCACGGGGACGGCTCGGCATTCCAATGTGTCTGTCAATGTATGATCGGCTTCCTTTCTGGCAAACCTACTTCAGTCATTTGGGATTCGAAGTGGTACAGTCTGGTCCGACCAAACAGAAACTCGTTCATCAGGGATTGGAAGCCACAGTGGCTGAGCCCTGTTTCCCGGTTCAGGTCGCGCACGGTCATGTCGCTGCTTTTCTGGATGAAAAGATCGATTATATTTTTATGCCCAATGTCGTGAATGAAGAAGATCCCACAGAAAGTGTGGCTTCTTTTATTTGTCCTTGGACACAGACTGCGCCGCTCGTGATCAAGCAAAGCCCCATGATCGAATCACTAAAACATAAGATATTGTCTCCAAATATTGAATTTGTAAAAGGAAATCAATATGTCGGAAGACAGCTGAAGGAGCAGTTGAAGTTTTTGGATATCCCAGGTAAAGTTCACGAAAACGCATTAAATCAAGCTTATCAAACATATCAAAAATACAGACAACAGCAATTCGACTCAGGATTAAAAGTCATCCGGCCGGTGATTAATCAAAAGCTACCAAGTCTTGTGCTTATAGGAAGGCCCTATAATTTATATGATCCAGGATTAAATTTAAATATCCCTGCCAAGTTAAGAAACCTTTACGGAGCCAATGTGCTGCCCATGGACTTCCTTCCGTATCACGAGATCGATATCCAATCCATTCATGACCATATGTTCTGGAATTTCGGCCGTCGTATAATTCAGGCCGCAAGGTGGACGCGTGATTATCCTTTCCTGCATCTCATCTATTTAAGCAACTTTAAGTGCGGTCCGGATTCGTACATTCGGCACTATATTGAGATGGCAGCTGATAAGCCCTATCTTTTTCTGCAGTTGGACAGTCACTCCAATGATGCCGGTGTGATGACAAGAATCGAGGCATTTCTTGAAAGCAAAGGTATGTTGTAGATGAATAGAGAGAGTGCCGATGTCCAATAATGACCGCATAAAACTCTGGGTGCCGCGAATGAGTACTGTGGGCGCTGAATGCCTTTCTGCTGCCCTGCGCTCTATCGGGTTTGATGCGCGAGTTTCACCCGAAGCGGATGATCACACTCTTTTGTGTGCCGCAAAGTATACAACTGGAGAGGAATGTCTTCCTCAGCGGGTCGTACTTGGTAATTTTCTGAAGGTAATTCAAGATCCTGATTTCGATCCTGCGAAAAATGGGTTTTTCATGCCTACTTCTTCAGGCCCCTGTCGTTTTGGCCAATATGCTCCCTTTCAAAAAAAAGTGCTGAATGAAATCGGCCTTGATGCCTCAATGGTATTTTCTCCGACCAGCAGCAATGGGTATGAAGGCATTGCGCGCAATGTCAACAAATTCAAACGTACAGCCTGGCGTGCAGTCATTGTCTCAGATGTTCTCAGAAAAGCCACCTATATGGTTCGTCCCTATGAGGCGAATGCAGGCGAAACAGATCAAGTCCAGCAAAAACATTTAAAATCAATGTGTTCAATTTTAGCAGATGCCTCTCTTTCCACACAAAAACAAATCAGCTTTCTGGTTGGACATCTGGAATCCTTTCGAGATTCTTTGAATCAAATATCCCTGAAAGAACCGCTTGGAAGTCGGTCACTTCTTGGAATTGTAGGTGAGATCTATCTCAGGTTGAATAGTTACAGCAACCAGAATCTTGTTCGACGTGTTGAAGCTCTCGGTGGCGAGTGCTGGATGGCGGATGTCGCCGAATGGGTGTGGTATACAAATGTGGAACAACAGCGTAAATTGAAAGATGCGGGTCAAAATTATAGTCTGGATATGCTAGGCGCGAAAATCAAGGAGATGATTCAACATTCTGATGAAAAGAAATTGATCGGGCCTTTTGCAGAATATTTCCAGCATAGAAAAGAGTTGTCGATTCGGGAAATTCTAAAGAGGAGCGCAAGCTATTTACCCCAGAGAAAAGCTCTGGGTGAGATGACCCTCAATGCGGGGAAGGCCATTGCCTTTTATGAAGCTGGATGCGATGGCGTTATTGATATTAGCCCGTTCACCTGTATGAACGGGATTGTAACAGAAACATACTATCATCAAATCAGTCAGGATCATCAGGACATCCCAATCCGTATTTTCTATTTTGATGGCGTGCCTTTCGATCTGGATAGTGACTTGGAAATTTTTATGGAACTAGTAAAATCGTATCGAAAAAAGCAATATGCCAGGGAATAAAACCAATTTCAGTCTATTGCTATTACTCGATTTTTGAAAACCTTCCTATATTTTAAATGTGATTAAAATCACAAAAACGTTGATTTAAATATCAATAATTCATATATTATAACCATCGAAAATTCTCCATAAGTGAGATATTGAATGTTGGTAAACAAGAAAATCATTTCCAGGTTTTCACAATATAGAGAAGTTCTGCTTAAATTTCAGGAAATGGGTTTGAGCAAAATTTTTTCTAATGTGCTTGGAGATGCTGTTGGTGTTACATCTGCCCAAGTCAGGAAAGACTTCTCTCTTCATGGAATATCCGGGAATAAACGGGGTGGTTATCAGATTGAAGATCTTCTTCATGAACTCCGGTCCATACTTGGCAAAGATAAAGTACATCATGTTGTGGTAGTCGGTATTGGTAATTTAGGGCGCGCACTTATTCAATATACCGGTTTCGACAAAGAAGGTATTCAAATTGTGGCGGGCTTTGATATTGATCCGGCAAAGGTGAACAAACGAAACCGAATTCCGGTATATCATCTGGATGAGTTGAATAAGTATGTGTGCGAGAATCAGATACAGATAGGTGTACTTGCTGTTCCAGATGCAGCCGCTCAGTCAGTTTGCAATATCATGGTAGATTCGGACATTAAGGGCATTCTAAATTTTGCACAAATCAGGCTCATTGCACCTGAAGATGTGGTTATTAACAGTGTCTTTCTTCAAATGGAGTTAGAGAACGTGATTTATTTTGTGAATGCAATGGAAAATAAATGTACAAGATGCAGGAGTTCATAGAAATCTATTTTATGTGAAAATTAGCACAATAGAGTGTTGATTTATCTCTTTTAATTCTGTATTCTAAAGGTCGGTTATCCATATAAGTAGGAACCAGATTTAGAAGTCAGTAGGTTGCAAACACAAAGAGCAGGGACAAAATCCGTATTCTAATCCTGTAATTAAATTAACTCAATCTGAGCCCGAGGGTTTGTGTAAACAAACCTGATGGAGAGGAGAGATCCATGAAAGTAGTAACAAGAGTATTCCCCCTTTTATTTTTTATTATCCCCCAATTTTTATTTGGCGCCGATTCCAAGCAAGACAGTGTTTGGCATCATTATCCTGGTGTGAGTGTCACTGCCAATCGATATGAGAAAGATGTGTTCGAAACCCATCTGCCCGTTCGGATTATCCATGAAGATCAAATCTGGCAAAATGGCGTGTCCGATCTGTCCGCTATGGTCTCCAACCAGGCTGGTGTGGATGTTGTAAACAGCGGCCCATGGAGCGAGAAGATCGTAGTCCGTGGATTGGTCGGCCACAATCTGATGCTGGTGGATGGCCTTCGTCTCGATGTCCTTCGTGATTATGGCAGTCATGCTCCCCTTTTGGATGTGGATCAAATTGAGCGGGTTGAGATCATTCGCGGTCCGGCTTCAGTGCTTTATGGATCGGACGCAGTCGCTGGTGTCGTCAATATTATCACGAAGAAACCTTTAATGCATCCCGCGGTCTGGGCTTTTCAGGGCAGTGCCGGATTGGGCTATGCATCTGCGAGCAGTCAGTTCAGCCAGAACGCCACAATTTCCACAAATTGGCATCAATGGCAATGGATGACTCGGTTCAACAATCGGAACGCAGAAGACCTGCAAACTCCAACCGGTACACTGAATAATACAGCGTATTCCGGTTATGAAATCGATTCCAAATTAAAGTATCTTTTTTTAAATAGTCATACCTTCACATTAACTGGTCATCTAAATCGAACGGATAACGCGGGCGTGCCCGTCAATCCTTTCGCGCAGCGGGCCCGTTTTCTCAAATATGACAGGGACCGCCTAACCGTTGAATATGTATTCCAGAATGTTGCTTTGGCGCAACTGAATGTGCGATCCTCCTTCTACGTTCAGCAGGAAGAACGCAATTTCGATGCCTTTCTTTATCATATTCCCAAAGGTCCAAATTTTGTGAACAATGCGTTAAATGCAAACCGTTATGTGAGCACGCGTGGCGGCTTTGTTCAGGCATCCATCATGCCATTAAAGCAAAACATAATCACTGCTGGACTGGATGGGTATCTGGAATCGGATGATACAAAGCGAATTTCAGATGCGGTTGTCACCAATCCGGATGGTCTGGTGCTGATGGATCCCCCGGCGGATTTAACCCCCCCGACACCTAAATCCTCGCGAAAAGGAATGGGTGTATTCATTGAGGATGATTGGACTCTGTTTCCAATTCTCACCCTGAATACCGGTATTCGCGCTGATCAAATTCTCAGCCACGCAGCTGGTACAACCGGTACACTTGTTGAGAATGACCTTGATAAAGATGACTGTGATTACAGTGGTCATATTGGTACCACATTCCGTGTTAAACCATGGTTGCGGCTCACGGCCAATGTAGGCAGAGCGTTCAAGGCTCCCACCCTTCAGCAGCGATTTTTTCAGGGCACCGCGCAGGTGGGCAATCTCACCGGTGATCCGAATCTCAAATCAGAAACCAGTCTGAATATCGATCTGGGCCTGAAGTGGGAGACCCGCTTGACTTCAGGTGAGATTAGTGTGTTTCGAAATCGTGTGAACGATTTTATCGTGATGCATCCGATCGACGCGGAAGCGAGTCAGTATGAATATGCGAATGTGGGAATCGCAGAACTGGTAGGCGGTGAATTTCAGGGACGTGTCCATCTCACACCATCGCTCAGTGTTTCTATGAGCGCCGCATATGTGTATGGCGAGGATGCCCAGCTCAATCGGCCGCTGCCCCAGATAGTTCCTCTCAAGGGAACTCTGGGAGTGCGTTATCATTCTCCAGCGGATCAATACTGGGTGGAGGTTTCCTCCATCTTCGTTGCAGATCAGGATCGTAACGCGGAGAACGAGTTGAGAACGCCCGGCTACGGATTGCTCAATTTAAGTACGGGATTGAATTTAAATACGGTTCTCCCACTTCACTATCCAATACACCTGACGGTAAACGCACGCAACCTACTCGACAGAAGTTACAGAGATCATCTCTCTACAGTAACCTGGTGGGACGCAGCAGGAAGAGATATTGCTGTGGGTCTTAAATTCCAATTCTAAGGAAAGCAGTGAGCGTGGAATTTGACGAACTCGCCGGATTTCCCACTCCAAATTACTTTATATGAGACCACAAAGAACATATCATCTGGCTCGTCTGGCGCTCTTCTTGGCACTCACCCTTGTGATTCAGCTCACGGGATTGCCTCAACCTGTTATGGGGCCGCTGGTCAATGGCATCCTCCTCCTTGCATCCGTGATTATCGGGCCGGTCTCCGCAGTCTTCCTGGGATTATTGACACCCATGATTGCACTCATACGCGGACATCTGCCTCCCTTTCTCGCAGTTCTGATCCCCTTTATCGCGATTGCCAACGGGATTTTGATTGTCACATTCGCCTTGATGTCCAAATTGCTTCCTGATCGGTCCGGTCGGATGTTTTCACTCCAAAAGATCATCTCTATTATTCTGGCAGCGGTTCTTAAAACTGTGTTTTTCTTCCTGTCAATTCGCGTTTTGGTACCCCTGTGGTTCGGTATTGAAATCCCCCCGAAAATTACGTTTATGATGACCACACCTCAATTTCTTACTGCTATCGCAGGCGGTATGGTTGCATTGTTCTTTATAAATTTGTTTGAAAAAAGAGGCATCCGGTAATCATTCAACCTTGATTTGTATATCCACTTGCATTTGTCGGAAATTCCCTTAATTTAAAAATCGTTATACATAGTCTGGAATTGATTACAGGTTTTTCAATTGAAAAGCGATACAACCAAATCGGCAATCCGCGGGAGCTTCTTTTTCTATTCATTCGGGATCGGAAGCGCGTTGCCTTTTATTGTGATTTATTTCAAAGACAGTCTCGGCTTTAATGAAATTCAGATCGGATATTTACTGATGGTGCGCCCTCTGGTCGCGATCATGGCCCAGCCCTTCTGGAGCGTTTTAGCTGATACGGGCGGACATCGCGCCCGGCTGGCATTCATCCTGGCGGTGATTGCCGGATGCCTGTTTCCGCTGCATCTGATTGTCAAATCGATTCTGCCCTTAATGGCTGTGACGGCATTCTGGTCCTTCTTCAATGCGCCTCTCAATACAGTGAACGACGCGCTCGCATTTCACTATTTGGGGCATCACCAACGCATGCGATTCGCAAATTTCAGGATATTCGCAAGCTTCGGATGGGCGCTCGCGGTGATCCTTGTGGGGCGATTGCTGGATACGATCGGCATTCAATGGCTTTTTCCATTTTACACATTAGGCATACTCATCGCCGCGATGTTCTTGTGGCGTATTCCTGAGAATGATAAAATCACATGGCGTCAGGGATTGCGTGCGGTGCGTCAACTTCTGACCAAACGCAATGTCTTCTTTTTCCTCATTGCGGTATTTCTCTTTGAATCAGCCAATCAGATGGGATATACATACCTGAGTCTTTACAGCCGAGTGTTGGGTGCGAGTCATATTCAAGTGGGATTAATATGGGCCGTCGCGACCATTGCCGAGATGTTTACAATGATCACGTTCGCCAGAATCGTACGGCGCATTAACATCAAGACCGTGCTCGTAATTGGCATGCTGCTGACAGCAGCTCGCTGGTTTCCGTTCGGCCTGATGAACGCATGGTGGCAGATTTTACCTTTGCAATTGCTTCACGCGTTTACTCTTACATTCGGATATATCGGAGCTGCCACATTTCTGGATATGGAAAGTTCGCAAGAAATCCGGTTTTCGGCGCAGGCGTTTTACAGTACATTTATTTTAAACAGCGGGGCAATTTGCGGGGCATTTTTCGGGGGGCAAATCAGCTATCACCATGGATATGGATCACTCTACTTTATATCCGGCAGTCTCGCTGTGATAGCAGCGGTTGTCCTCATTCTCTTTGTCAAGACACCCCATCAGCATTCGTCCTGATTTTTTAAATGGACGAGTGAAGCAATCTGAGACTGTATTTCGTCGAGTGCATTTCTACTCACATTCAATTCGATTGCCTGCTCAGGGCATGCTGACACACAGCGTCCACATCCTTTGCATCCTTCCCCAATGTCGACTCTACCTTCTTTCATGGAAATGGCATTAACAAAACAGATATTATCGGTGCAAATGCCGCAGCCTGTGCATTGATCGTTAATGGTCGGAAAGAGACCGGGCAATCCACTTACCCGTGATTCGATATGCATGGGCAGATTTGGAAGCATTTTCCACAGACAGCAGCACGGACAGCAATTGCAGATGGTTAGCAGCTCATTAACCGGTCCGGTACCCAACCAGACTGTATCCAGTCGGTTGCGGCCGATCAGATGAATCAATCCGGCTTCACGGCATTTTGCCACATAGTGCAGCGCTTCAGCTTGTGTGACGGGCCGGCCCAGATCAGGGTTGATGCCATGAACCGCATTACCGAGAAAAAGGCATCCACAATCAATGGGGTAGTCTTTACATTGTGACGCATCGCGGCAGATGCATTTGTTCATAATCCAGAGATCATTGGTTTGCTTGATGAAATGTTCCACAATCCGGAAGGGAAGAACCAAACTTTCAGGATTGGGGAGTGATTGATTGAGCACAATTGTTTTTTCATGCGGGAGGAAATAAAGGTGATCTCCTCGAAACAGCGCGTTGTCAATCCAGTGTCCGATCAATGGCACATGAGTAAGCCAGGTTAACTTGAATCGATGCGGAAATGATCTCTTGATAAATTCTACAAACCAGAGTGGACGGCTCATGAGACTATGAGATCCCTTGAATTATAAGGCTTTGAAACGCTCGTTTGCTTCTTGGTGTTTTGGATTAATCAGGATGGCTTGCTGATAGGCATTTTTTGCATCATTTATCCGGTTCAGAGCCTCGAATGCGCGTCCAAGTTGAATCCATGCCTCAATTGATTTTGGGGAATAGTCCAGTCGTTTTCGATACTTTTCATAGGCTTCTGAATAATGCTTTTGATCGAATAGAAGATCGCCATAATGGCCCATTGCGGACTGGTAAAGGGTGGAATCCATGGTTTGTGTTTCAATGATGCTATATTCTGTTTCGGCCCGGGAGATATACCCCTGCTTGTAATACACCTGTGCAAGAAGCAAGCGACACCGGCTTTCATTAAGATTACGGATGGCCTCTGCATGAGTTATAGATTTATCCAGATTACCTCCAGCATACGCCGGGGCAATTCGATAGAAATCAGACAAGCCAATTTGTGCCATCATATGTGTTGAATCAAGAGCTACTGCTTTCGAGAATGCCTCGAGGACTTTTGGAGCGAGCCGGGCCTGCGTGATGAGATGCGAATCCTGAAGCTTGCGGGCATAAGCCTGGCCAATACAATAATAGAATTCTGCGTTATCCGGTTTTAGTACAAGCGCTTTTTGGTAATACTTAATTGCAGTATCGAGTTGATTCAAATGATAACAAGACTTGCCAAGATAATAATATGCAGAATCTGATTCGAGCTGTGTGTTTGATATTTGAGTAAATAACATTCTGGATTGAGTATATTCTGCTTTTTGAAAGCAGGCGAGTGCATTATCGAATCCAACATTTTCAGAAGCTATGGAAGGATTGATGAATAAAATCGTGATCCCGATACCAATAACAAGATGGGGACAGTGGTGATTGTTTAAACGTTAAATCGGAAATGAACAATATCTCCATCCTGTACTTGATATTCTTTGCCTTCGAGTCTGAGTGTTCCTTTTTTTCTTGCTTCTGCTAATGATCCGGCTTCCATGAGATGATCATAGCTCACTACTTCCGCGCGGATGAATCCTTTTTTAATATCTGAATGAATCTCTTCTGCGGCCTCTACAGCATGAACATCCTTCTTCACGGTCCAGGCGCGGACTTCATCCTCTCCTACCGTAAAGAATGAAATTAATCCAAGCAGGGTGTAGGATTCCAGCAAGACACGGCCTGTCGCGGGTTCCGTGATATTATATTCAGCGAGAAATTCCTGTGCATCCTCTTCAGACATTTCTGCAATTTCATGTTCGATTTGTCCCTGTAGTGCAAGACTGAGTTCTCCATTCAACTGCTCCTTAATATCAGGAAGCGCGTTATTCCCTTCTTCATTATTAAAAAGGATGAGCATGGGTTTGGCTGAGAGAAAGGTGAATCCACGTAGTTTATGAGCTGTGGCCAACTCCGGATGATGTCTTAAAGACTTGTTTTCTTCAAGCCAGTTTTTTACAGATTCAAGGAGATGAAATTCGTCCTGATCATACGCTCTACCATATTGTTTATCCCTCGAAAGACGTTCATGCCGTTTTTCAGCCACCACGAGATCTGCAAAGATGAGATCCTCATTCAGTTTTTGAAAGCTTTCGGAAGGGCCTGTATCCGATTGTCCGAAGCAGCCGATGACATGAATGAACGCATCGCAGGCGCGTAATTGGGCCCAGTAGGCGGCCTCTCCATCTTTTGCGCTTTTCTGTCCACCCAAACCGGGAAGGAAGTATTCAACCTGTGCGTATACGGTTTTCTTCGGATTGTACATCTGGCTCAGTGCATCCACACGTACATCGGGCACATTGATTGCCCGCATTCGGTTTTCCGTTCGTAATGCGGGATTCGCGGGCGATCCGGTTAATGCTTCAAAAAGTGTGGTTTTGCCTGACTGGGGTAGACCGATGATTCCGAGTTTCATATGAGTTCCAATATTTCATTAACTATTATTTGGATGATTTATACCGGCGCCGAGCTGAGAATTCAGGGGATTCTGTCACAGCCATTCCAATGAGTCTGAAGGATTTCAGGATGTGAAGCAGCGCATTCCGTGTCAGCTTCGCTGGTTCTTTTCCCACATCCGTCCATCCGGAAGATTTTAAATCATCGGCCGGGATCTGTTTTTCTTCCCAATTAGCAAAGAGCCGTCCCCAGGTGCTGCCCAGGATTTTCTTCACGCGTTTCATGTGAACCGGATACCAGAATAGATCGTGATAGGTCACGCTGGCAATGTAAGACCAGGGGGCCAGCACGGTCTTGAGTGTCCACTCCAACGGCTTTTTCAGCGGGCCCCAGTAAATTTTATGCTGCATCCGGCTTGCAAAGGTCATTTTCTTGAACGGGCCGACAAACCCCCAATTTTCTTTGGCTGCATCTACATCACCGACAATTTCCATCTCGCTCACATCACCGCAGCCCAATCCTTTTTCATGTGCGATGCGCACATATTTCAGATCCGACAGGGGATCGAAGCCCATCAATTTTGCTGAGAGTGCGTCTATTGCCACCTGATCTGAAGAAGCAAGGATCACGTTTTTTACATAGGGCACCATACAGCGCGGGCCCGGGCCATCTCCCGCAAAGGTGCCGTCCATGACTGCGAAAATACCCTTGTGAATTTTTTGCTGAATCATGAGCAGATCCACGAGGGTTTCATGAATGACGGGGTGGGTCCAGTGGCGACGTTCGTTCAGCAATCCGCCAAATGCATTCTTCATCGCGCCAGTTGTTGTGGTGAAAATATGGGTCTTGATGGTCGGCAAGTGAATAATATTCTCACCGATAAACCGTTTCGGAATCATGAATCCCTTGGGAAAGACTTGATTGAGTACGAGAAAATCATCAGCCAAATCACCGACCGCATCCCGCACATTGATCCATTCTTCGCCCTCATACAAGTGGACATTTCGCAATCCGTGAGCATCAGTCACATTCACCTGTTTGTTCTCCCGTTCACCAAGATGGGCATCGATGACTACGGTGCGATTGTGGCATCCGTGAATCAAGGCCGGATCGTATCCGTCGCGTTTCATGGCGCGAATCACGCTATCGAGCTGCCAGGGTGTGGTGGAACTGCCCGGATAAAAATAGTGCCAGCTGATATTGATTTTCAGGGCGGTGTCCGCTTTTTTATCTAATACCGTCTGATACCCCGCCAGGTTCATGAGACGGTGCGTGTCTTCGAGAATCGTTTCAGGCGATGTTTTTAAAATCGCGACTTTGGATTTGGCCATGTGTAAGTTCCTCAAAAATCGAATCTTTGATGGGGTACAAATTAACAAAGTAGGGGAAGAAATGCAACTGAAAATCGGAAGTTTGTTTTACCATCATCCACGTTCGTCGTTCAATAAAAAAGGGATAGCGAAGACTTCGCTTCCACTATCCCTTTAATTTCCGCTGGTTCCTATTTATTCAGTAAGTATCATTTTCTTTACCGATTTTAAATTGCCTGATTCCAAACGATAAAAATAGATACCTGATGGTCGATCGTTACCATTAAACGGAACCTGATAATAACCAGCAGGTAGAATTCCATTCATGAGAACGGCGACTTCATTTCCGAGAATATCATAGACTGTCAGATTGACGTGATCTGATTCCGGAGTTGTAAACGAAATCGTGGTCTCCGGATTGAATGGATTGGGAAAATTCTGGGCCAAATCAAAAGAAGATGGCTGTTGGACGATTGGTTCATCCTGCACACCCGTGGCTGAGGTTCCTGTCAATTCCAGTGTACCGAATGCCTCAAAGCCACCGGTCATATGGTATTCGAGGCTCGCACTGCCTGTTTCATAGTTTCCTGTAATCTCAATGACAATGCCATAAGCCGCAACCGCGAACGATCCGAAAACCGTGTCGGGATATACAGCCAATCCTCCTGGCCAGGGCGTTGTAACAACCAATATAACCGAGTCTCCTGCGGAAACAAAGGCTCCCTCGACGGTATATGTCACAGTATCATCTATTCCAAATCCGCCAAATAAGGTCGCATCGATTGAAAACATGCTCGTGCCTTCATTGAACTCTCCAGACATCAAAAGCGGTCCGGTGGTAGCATATGTCAAATTGTTCCACACGCCTTCAGATGATGAAGCCAACTGCAGAAAATCCGCAGGCAACTGTGCCTTTACTGTACTACTGGCCATTAAAATTACCAGCACAACAATGAATCCTTTTACAAATCGCATGGTGGTCCTCCTTTCATATCCAAAAGAAAGTTAATGGATAAATGACTCAATTACACCATTGCGTGGGAGGTATGTTCCCGTATTTATTATTTTTTTACAGTGTGGATCGATAGAATATGAAAGGTCACGAGTGAAGCCACTGCAAGCAGAAAAAGTTTTAGGATGAGGTGCGAGATGAGGAAAAGAACTGTCAGGATAATCACCAGCCATAAAAAGGTGATCGTAATCACTTTATGTTTTCGTGTAATACCGCCCTTTTCCCGGTAATTCCGGATGTATGATCCGAATATCCGGTGATTGATGAGCCAAGTATAAAATCTGTCTGAACTGCGAACAAAGCAGGCTGCGGCAAGAAGGAGGAAGGGTGTGGTTGGAAGCAAGGGGAGAAACAAGCCCAATGTTCCAAGAAAGATTGAGAGGATTCCTGCAGTGATGAGTAGAATGCGTTTCCAGGTTGGGATTTCGGGATTACTCATAGCTATTTAGTTTTCTGGTGAAGTGAGTGTGTAGAGTAGACCAACGGATAAACCGGTTGTGATAAAATCGTCTTCATTTTCTTCACGCATAAACAGCGCGTAGCTTTTCAGATGAAATTGTGCATCCAAATAGAATTTCTTTGATAGTGGCCACTCCACACCAAAGATGCATCCCAGGCCCAATCGATTTTTAGCTTCAATGGTTAGATCGATTGGTGGGCCAGTAAATTCACTTTTTATGTTAATGTCACCAATACGACTAAAAATGAGAGTCCCTGCCCAATAGGGGAGTGCCCCTTCTCTAAGAAATCGGTATCCTCCACCCAAATTAAATGCAAGGATAGAAGCGGTTACTTTATTTAGCGGATGCATAATTGAGGAGGCTGCGGACCAATTATCAATACAGGCCCCGTGCGGATTTTGCAGTAAATGATGTTCGAACTGGGCAAATAAAAGAATACCTGGAGGCTTTAAAACCTTTGCTGTAATTTCGTATCCCAATGATTCTTTCAATCCCAAATATCTGATATTATAAGGATCAGGGGGATCAAATGGGGTTGGATAAGCGATGACAAGTGATTTTGTTGAATAAAATGGGCCACCGAGAACATATCCTAGGCTATGTGACAACCCGATTTGAACAGTTTGTGAATTGACTACGCATGGAAGTGTGACCAAAATCAGGACGGCGATGAGTGACATTCGCTTTTTCATTCGATTACCTCCTTAATATTATTTTATGTTCTCCTCAATGATTCGATGAAGTCAGTGTGTATAGTACGCCAATTGATAGACCTGTTGTTATGAAAAAATCTTCATCCTCTTCACGGAACCACATTGCGTAATTCTTCAGATTTAACTGAGTATCAAGAGTTAATTTCTGTGATATATCCCATTCAAAACCAAAGATAAAACTAAATCCCAGTCGATTCTTTTCCGGAATAGTTTCATCAATCGTCACTTCCAGGTTATCATCTTTAATTGTCACATCACCGATCCGGCTGAGAAGGAGTGCCCCGGCCAGATAGGGCGTCGGCCCTTTGCTTTGAAGCCTGCATCCAATGCCCAGATTTAAAGCAATGAGCGAACTGGCCACTTTTACATTAACAGCATTATCTAAATAACGATATGAAGATTCCAGAGGTGGGAAAAGGGATGCTTTCCCAGTTTTGGACAGAAATTGCTGCTCAAATTGAGCTATACAAAATACACCAGGATTATTTAAATCCATTTTGAGTTCAACTTGATATCCGGGCATTATGCCCAAACCCAAGGCTTGGATAAAATGTCTTCTTGGAAGGCGCCATGGTAAAGAACCCTGTTCATAAAGAGTCATATCCAGTTCATCTGCATAATAGGAACCTCCAAGCACATGGGATAGACTGGGCGACAGACCGATTTGAATTGTTTGTGAATTGCCAGAGTAGGGAAGTGTGATCAAAATCATCACGACGATGAGCAGAATTCGCTTTTTCATTTGATGACCTCCTTTTCGAGTTTTGAATATATATCCTTTGGACTCGAATTGGTAACCAATTGTTACGTGTTTTCCTTGATGATCTGATCGTACATGGCATCAAGTTTCACATCCACTTCCTGTCTGGCCGGATCACCATCATACCAGGCCATGATCTCTTCAGCACCCCGATGGAATGGGATGGATGGATTGAAATTGGGTACGACTTGCCGAATCTTGGTGTTATCAAAGATCATGGAATGAGATTTGTCCCCTAATAAATTATCGCCCCAGTCCTTATCATGTTTCGCCAGTGTGTCCGATGCGATGTGCACAAGTTTCGGCTCTGATACACCAGCCGCATTGGCCATAATGTGGAAGATCTGATTCCAGGTCAGAATTTCATCCGATGTGATGTGAAAGACCTCACCAATCGTGTGAGAATTGGCCAGGAGGCCCACCAGACCGACGGCGAAGTCCTTATGATGGGTGAGGGTCCATAAGGATGTACCATCGCCATGCACGATGACAGGCTTGCCTTTGCGCATTCGGTCAATGACCGTGTAGCGACCTGTAAAGGGCAGCAGGGTTTTGTCATATGTATGTGAAGGACGGACGATTGTCACGGGGAATTTTTCATCACGATAGGCCTGAATGAGTTTGTCTTCACAGGCGATTTTGTTCTGTGAATACTCCCAGATCGGATTGTCCAGCGGCGTTGATTCAGTCACAGGTAGATTGGCAGGCGGGGTTTGATACACTGATGCGGAACTGATGAAAATGTATTGTCCCGTTCGATTTTTAAATAGTTTCAGATCACGATCGATTTGATCGGGTGTGAAGACGATCCAGTTCACAACTGCGTCAAATGTTCGCTCATCAAGAACCTTATTAACTTCATCGGGATTATCCATGTCCGCATTTAGCACCTCTGCTCCTTCTGGAACCCGACGAATGGATGTTCCTCTATTTAATAGTGTGAGATCAATGCCCTTCTGAATTGCAAGTTCAGAACAAGCCGAACTGATGATACCGGTTCCGCCAATAAATAAAACTTTCATGCGATCACTTCTCCTTTTTTATCTGATTTTAATAGATTTCTTCTGGCAGCTTCCATTAAAATGAAAAAAGCTTGACCCTCAGTTGCGGTTCCCGGGCTATTGAAAAAGGGAGAACCGCATACATCCCGCACATAGCCATAATTATCAATCTTGGAATGAGCGGCCATGCGCATGTGTTCCGCGTCTGTGAAATAGGTATCCGGAAGCCAGCCTGCTTGTATCCCCCGATATATTGAATAGCTTAGCATTTGAGAGAGATTGGTTTCAATGAAGGTTGCCGGATCGTCAATCACGTTGTGAAAAAATCCGTCAGAGCGAATATGAGGCAGACATCCATCTAGAAGTTCGTGTACATATTTTGCCAGACGAAGTTTGTCCTTCTCATGCGAATTCGGCAAATGGTGTATCACACGGGCCATACCGGCAGCGGCCCATCCATTGCCTACGCCCCAAAAGGCTTCCCGCGAGAAGACCTTTTTCGCGTTGTCCCATTGATGCGAGAATAGATGCTTTTCCGGATTCCAAAGCAGCTTGCGGTATCCTTCTATCTGGCGTACTGCTTCATCCGGTTCGCCTGCAACTGCGAGAAAGGGTGGCGCCATATACATGGAATCCACCCAAACCTGTTGGCTGTTTTTGAAATGACAGATGACTCCATTTTCTGTTCGTGGTGCTTGTTCCATCAACCAAGACAGCATGCGGTCAGCTGCATCCTGAAATATCGGATCATCTGTCCACTCCGCCGCTTTTAATACTGCTTCTCCGTTTGAAGCCGGATCGGTTGTGCCTTCCATGCCGTACATGACCGCAAGACGACCATCTTCAGCCTGTCGTACGACTGCTTCACGGGCCATGAGTAAAACGGTTTCTTTGTCTCCGAATTCCAGGAGTGCCTGCACGGCCACGCCCTGTTCCCATGAGGCACGCTGCATGGTGAGCATGGTGTGTTTCACTTTTTGGATGGTTCGTTGGAGTTTTACATCGACATCGTATTTCGAACATGCAATTGCACTGACAAGACCAGTAATCCCGATTTTTATGGTACCAGAAATAAAGTTACGCCGTTTCATTTTCGATCTCCATCACAATGAGAATTGTCCGAACCAGCCCGATAGAACCGGATCTCAACAGGTTCAAGTGTGGCTAGGCCTTCCTTGATAGCAGAGTCGATCGCAGGGAGAAATGCTTCTATCTTTTCCTTAATATCAACTATCTCTATAATGATGGGCAGATCTTCCGATAATCTGAGCAATTGTGCATGATGGATCCGGCTGTGTGCCCCAAATCCCTCCATGCCCCGTATGACAGTCGTTCCGGCCAGACCATACTCGCGTGCCTGATGGATGATCCATTCATGCAGAGGTTTTCCCTCATGCCGGTCACTTTCACTGATGTAGATGCGCAGAAGATGTCCCGTTTCAGGAAGTATCATATCATCCTCCTTATCTGATTCGTGTGATATTGAAGCCGATCCAGACGGCAATCAATCCCAGCACAATTGAAAGGATCACATTCATCAGAGATGGAAACCATTGCCCCTCACGCATCAAATTGAAGGTTTCCATTCCAAATGAAGAGAAGGTAGTAAATCCGCCGAGCAATCCGATGAATAAAAAGAGCCGGATTTCAGGCGCGAAAAGTTGTCTGGATTCACTCAGGCCGCCAAGCAATCCGATTAAAAAGCAGCCGAGTACGTTACAGGCCATGGTGCCGTATGGCATCCAGGGATCGGAAAAGACACGGTAGATGAAACCGCTCAGCGCGTATCGGCTGATAGCGCCTAAAAATCCGCCCAGGCCGATCCATAACAATTTCAGCATAAAAACCTTACTCCAGTTCTTTCATCTGAGACATGATCAGGGTCGAGAAGACGATGCCAGCTGTTTCTGCGCGAAGCCGTCTGGGGCCTAGACTGACCGGCGCGAATCCCTGTTCAACGGCCAGGGCCACTTCCTCGTCTGTAAATCCGCCTTCAGGGCCGACGAGAATCATGATTTGAGGATTCGGCTGAGCGTTCACCTTCATCACCATCGAAGACGGGTGGCTTGATTCTCCCGCATGTGCGATCAGCTGGATCGGATACTCTGATCCAGAAGTGAGCGCTTCCTCCATGGTTGCTGGTTCAGTCACTTCTGGCAGGACGCATCGTCCGCATTGTTTCATGGCAGAGAGAGCGATGCGATTCCAACGCATTACTTTATTCGATCCCGGATTTAGGACGGCCCGCTCACATGTTAGAGGGATAATTCTACGGATGCCAATTTCCGTGGCTTTTTCCACGAACCAGTCAAACCGATCGCCTTTGAGAACACCTTGCACGACTGTGAGCGAGATGGAGGCTTCACCCATCCCGGACTGGCGTGAGAGAATTTTACACTGCGCTTCTGATTTGGAGATTTCCAAGATCTCCGACTCGTATGCTTTGCCGCAGCCATCCACAACCTGGATTATATCACCAATCCGTTTTCTCTTAACGCGTGCCAGATGATGCAGCTCATCCCCGAGAATGATCAGTTGATTGTCCTGCACATCCTCAGGATTTACATAATAACTTTCAAAGTGCATTGTATTGTCCAATACCCAAATTAAATGTCCACATCCACATCCGCGATCCATTGCAAGTGGCCGGATTCATTGAAAGCGCATTCCAGACGCAGGACCGTGTTGTACGGCAGTAGGAAATGCAAACCGCCGCCATATCCTGAAATCAAATCCTCAGCTCTCATGGGGGCATCCTGAAACCAGATCAGACCGGTGTCCGCGAACAGCCCGAATCCCATGCCGAAGCGAAGGTCGCTCAACTCCGATTCAGGGGACATATTAAAATACTGTTCCTCGATGATCAATCTACGGAACGCCAGTGTCGCGACAGCCCGATTCTCTCCTTCATATGCATCAAAGAAGTGACCCCGGATGCGTTCGCTGTAACCCAGATAGGTTCGGCTATAGACAGGAATCTTGCCTGCACTCACGCTCCACGCGGACCGCATGGCCAGTGTTCCAATTTTGATAGGAAGATAAACTCGAAGATCGGTGGCCGCCCGTCTGTAATCGATGGTGGATGAAAAGAGACCATTTTGCTGAAGTGATAAACGACAGAGCCATCCCGACATCGGATATTCTTTGAAATCGCGATGGTCCCATCCAAAATAAAGGGCGGTTTGAAAAAAGCGATCCTTGCCGTTTGGGGAGAGGGTTTGACCCAGCACAGGAGGTGTGAGAGTGACTTGATTTGCGCCCATTTCCATCGTCAGAGAGGTGTGAAATCCAAACCGTCTGCCCAGAGATATTCGTGCATGGGATTGGTTCTCATCCACCTTTTCATCCAGGTCCTCAAAGTGTTTGGAGCGCACACGGTTGTATGCCAAATTGAGTGCGAATTGCCAATTCTTATCGCGGTCGAGCCATGGATTAACATACGTGCACGAGAGCTGCGGATTGAATCCCAGTTTGACGATAGCGGACAAGGTCTCGGCTCGACCTCTGAAGTTCAAATGTTTGAGACCCAGTCCATACGAGATCTTGTTCCAATCCCGATCGACGAGATGCAGGATGGGAAAGGGAATGATATACCATTGTTCGGTCACAATAATTTGAATGGCCACACTGTCTTCAACGGGCGTGGCGGTCATCATGACCCGGTTAAATAAACGCAAGCTGAGTATTCGTTTCCGGTCCTCCTCACACCGCTCAAGATCCAGGGAATCGCCAAGCTGTTGTTTGATTTCGCGGAGCAGAACGAACGGTTTTGTCTTTTCATTCCCGATGATTTCATATCGGGCGATGGGTTTATCCGCATATTTGGAATCGATATAAGTTTGGGCCTTACCTTCCGAGAAGAGAAGGATCAGCGCCCATCCAAACATCATCCAACAATATCGAAATTTAATCAAGGGACTATTTTCCATGTTAAAATTTAACATCCATACCAGTGTTGATGAAGCCCCAGCCACGGCCATGCGCGCCGTACTCAGCACGGATGACCCATTGATCCCAAATAAAATGCACGCCCAGTCCCACTGATCCATGGATCGATTTGAGATTAAACGCATCCGAATTCCACCACACGGACCCGGCATCCATAAAGAATACACCATTGATTCCAAAGTGAAGGCCCGCGGATGGATTGCGTTCATACAACCAGGGGAATCGATATTCCAGGCTGGAATAGACAATATTTTCGCCGGCATACTCTCCGGTTGAATACCCTCTGACCGTTCGACTTCCGCCAAAATGCGTACGTTTATAGACAGGCGTCACTCCTTCGGAGAGATGTCCTGCAATCTGAAGCGCCACGGTTTGCTGTCGGCCAAGGGGCAAATAGGTACGGAAATCCGTAAAATAGAAGTCCAATTTCTGATCAGACGGCATCAGATAGTGATCGAGACCTGATTTCCAATAAATCCCCCTGCGGGGATAGAACGGCCAGTCCCGATTATCATATTCTGTGAAGATTTGCCATTGCGTGATGTCATCCTGACCCGTGTGAGATAGAGAGATTTCTGGATCGCTGACTTTGACTCTTTCGAACTCAAAGCAGATTCCAGCGCGAAACGTGCGTCCCCACTGCCGGCCTATCACTCCCTGCAGACTCAGATCTGTTTCCTTGAATGGTGTATTCCAATCCGGATACAGATAGTCAAAGTCTTTATAACCGGCATTGAGTTCAACGAAAAGCCGAAGCGAGCCGGCAATCCAGGGATTGTGCCAGGATATTCCAAAATGTCGAAATCCTCCCACCATACCTGAGATCCGAACGCGCTCCCGGTTCCCTCGCAAGTTGTACGTTGTCATATGCCCACCCAAGCTGATTCCATACAAATCATCCATATCCAGGCTGGGAATGAATGAGAACGCAGACCGTTCCCGGATCACAATCATGAGGATTTGCCGATTATCCAAAGTGCCGGATTTGGTGAGAAAATCGATGCGCTTTAGAAAATCCAGACGCAAGAGCCAATCTCGTTCGTGCTGCAGAAGATTCTCATCAAGTTGTGAGTTGGGGGCAATTTCCAATTCCCGGAGAATTACTTCCGGATTTGTGGATCTGTGTCCGTAGACCAGTATTTCTTCGAGGCGCTGCGCCTTCAGTTCCAATGCCAAAAGGGGGAGGAGTAGGAAAACGATATACTCCAGACGTCTCATGGGGCGCTGTCCTTTCCGCTGAGAAGAATGCTTAACACACCCTCTGAATCATCAGTGCCCCAGAAAACCAGATCTGCGGCTCTATCCCCATTCAGGTCGGTTGACATTCGCTTGACAGCGGTTTGTGCCTTGATCTTAATCTGATCCTTATTATAGAATGCTCCATCAGGTCTTCCCGGATAAAGAATCCATGTGTCTTTATCGGTTGCGACAAGCAGATCATGGTATCCATCCCCATTAAAGTCATCTACTTGAAATAATGCATACACGACTGAAGCCAATGGACGCTCTCTCGGATCCACCTTGACAGTATGTTTTGAATCCGGCGTCGAAGGATAGGTGTGATCATCGCGCATCAAGTAAACATCATATTGGTGAACGATTTTACGCGTCAGCAAAAAACGCATGGCTGTACTGTATCCGATATCCAGATTAAACAGGATGATGTCCTGCAAACCATCACCATTTAAATCACGAACAATGTGTTCGCCCGCATAATTTTCAGCGGTCAGGATTTGATCCGGAAAAGATGCCAGAGCCCCCTGATCATTCAAATAAATGTGCAGTTGCGAAACGGTGTTGATATAACTGGATCGGGCAGCCTGTGAGAGAACCAGGTCGGTATATCCATCATTATTCAAATCTATCATTTGAATCTGATGCGACACAGGTGCGACTCGGTCCACCGCACTGTATGTGAGACGATGACTGCCAAGATCGATTTCCTGATCGGGAAGCAGAGTCGCATTTTGACGATTGATAATTGAAGGATTCAGAAAGATTCGAATGCGGTCGTTGATCAAGTGAATCAGGTCGGATCGGGAATCGCCGTCAAAATCCATAAAGACCAATCGGGGAGGATGAATGATTAGATCCATCACATCAGTCTTCAAAAATTGGTACTGCGGCCTGATCATACAATCCCGGATCGGCTGATAGAGGGAATCGGATTGTTGATAGATTCGCACGCCGTCATTTGTCGGGACGATAATTTCAGGCGTCCCATTTCCATTAAAATCCGCCACGAAAGGATATTGGATTATGTTGCTTAAGTCTGCGCCGGGGAAGACCGATAACGTGAGGATCAATAAATTCCATTCCTCAATAATACGATTGGATTCGGATTGAAGACAGTAAATGCCATCTTTGCACAAAAAGATCAGGTCAGAAAAGTTGTCCTGATTTAAATCAGCAACATCAAAGGCGATGGCGTCACGAAGGGGGAGGATTTGATCTGGGGTGCCGGTTGCCCTCCCGGATTCGCTGATGAACAATGAGAGATAGCGCGTATGCCTTATCAGATCATCCGACACCATGGTACTGAATACCAACAAATCGGATTTCTCATCCTGATTTATGTCCCAGGGGATGACCTTGTTTACCCGGCCGGGTACATGCCATTGAATGGAATGGGATAGCGGAGAAATCTCGGCCGAAGCGTTCTGTGTTAAAAAACCAATTCCGAATATTATCCAGAGAATCCATCGGATGTTCATACGTAACCCATGTCTGTTATTGTCTAAACCAAAATTGAATTATGTGATCTTTGCCAGTTCCCGCATCAGCACACCATGTCGGAGTCCCCGATCACTGACCATGATCTGTGTATGGCCGGTGAGTTCCAGAATTGATAGAAAGATTGCTGTGCCTGCCATGATAATATCCGTCCTTCCTGCGGAGAGACCGGGGATCTCACATCGATTTTTCACTGGTGTCCTCCTAATAAAATCCATCCACTTCTCAAAATGGAATCTTGTCATCGTCATGCCATCTATACGGTCCGAGTCGTAATCGGACATAGTGAGCTCCATGGCCGCCAATGTGGTGATGGTACCGCCCACGCCGATGAGTGTTTCCGCGCTTTCCGATTTAATAGGATTAAAGGATGAAAGAATATTAACAATCCGGTTTTGCATCAGAGTCACTGTCTCCGGTTCCGGTGGATCGCCGCTGAGCATTTGATTCATGCTGACCGCGCCAAGGGGCAGGCTGGTCCATTTCTCCAAATGCTCCTTTGACCCCAGGATACATTCAGTGCTGCCGCCTCCCACATCAAAGACCCAGCACCTCCCATCCAAATTACGATTCCACATGGCGCCTTTAAAGCTGAGCAGGGCCTCGTCTGCTTCACTCAGAACCTCGACATGTAATCCCGTCCGCTTAGAAAGAAATTGCGCAGCATCATGTCCATTAGACGCATTTCGAAAAACAGCCGTTCCTGTTGTGATGATATGTTCCGTTCCGGCAACTTCTGCCTGTGCTTTCAAGTCGAGAAGAATCCCGGCACACGCATCAAGTCGTTCCTGCTGAATATTATTGTTTACATCCAGCTGGCCCATGCGGACATTCACAGCGGATTGTCCGATGCGATGCAGCTTTCCACTTATTGTTTCCGCCAAAAGAAATAGAACTGATTGTGTGCCGATGTCAATAACAGCGATTCGATTCATGCTGATTAATCCGAATCTTCAAAGACTTCAATGTGATTATTTTGAAAAGTAAACGCAGGGCCGTTCAAGTCGTAAACTCGCTCACCAAATCCGGTCAAATTGACAATGAGACCCAAAACCCAGCCGCCAACTTTTTTAAATGGAGACTTTGTTTTCTGAATTGAATTGGTGCTGAAATCATCGACTTCACCGGCCAGCCATTTTCTAACCTCTTCAACATTCTCCACGGTCATTGGCTGAACAATCACGTGCATGGTCAAATGATATGTCGCCTGATCCTCTAACTTTTTCGCCGTATATATTTGTAAGTCCAATCTCTCATCGCATCTTTTTTTAAGAGACTCTTCTGATAAAAAAACGGGATTGTCAGACTTTGAGGCCATCCTATATTTACGTTCCCAGTTGTCATAATCAATCTTGAGGCGCAATCGTTTTTCCGTAACCAGATGTTTGAGGATTCGGGAATCGTCCCTCCAAAGTTGGACCTGATATTCCACAGTGGCGGTCAGTCCTTTTTTTAGACCTTTCAGGGTTTCCGGATCAATGATCTGGTCGCGTTGAAAATCAGCGACCAACATATTCTCTTCAATTCGGATGTTGAAGAAATATATCTTTTCTCCTTTGGGTATGGCATCCACTATGAGGAAAAGAAAAAACAGCACTATAAATTTTATTTGATTTTGGCGCATTGTGACGTGAAACACCCAACACCTACATATGAAGAATCATCATCAAGGCCGGAGCCACTTTGTAGAGTACAGAACCCCGAATCATGTTAATTCGAAAATATCCTAAAAAGAAGGCGTTTCAGTATGGTTTGAAACGCCTTGTTATCAGATAGTTTAATATAAATAATTGGATAATGAAATCCCAAAGAGAATTTTTACTGGAGCAGAATCATTTTTCGTGTTTGGGAATAGGGGGCTGCTCCTGAAATTGGTTCGGCTGTTATCCGATAATAATAAATGCCGGAAGACATCACACCTTGATCCAGATTCGATCCATCCCATGTCATTTCATACGTGCCCTCGGCTCGATAGCCAACTTGGATTTGATCGACTTGACGTCCACGGACATCAATGACATCCATACGAACGCGAGCGGGTGCTGATAAGGAAAATTGGATTGTCGTTACCGGATTGAAAGGATTGGGATAATTTTGACTCAACTCAAATCCATCCGGATGAAGATTGCTGATTTGTCTACATGATTCCGGATCACAGACGCCGCTTGTGGTGTCCTGCCGAAATCCCTGGGACCGTGAGACAAGATCTGCTACTTCAATAGTATCACCGCGAGTGGCCTGAGCCGAGATACTCAGCAGAGGCTGAAAATCCTGAGTAAACCATGTATAGGTGTAGGTTTCAAGCCGAGCCGAGGTATCAAAAGCTGCTATATAGATATTCCGGAATTCGTGTCGCTTAATCCGGATGCAGTCAAAGGTTCCTGCGGGAATGGTTAATTCACCCCAGGCATCGACTTCAATCCAGGTACTGTCTGTGACTGTACTGGGAAAGAGGGCAAGCAATTTCGTTTCAAAAGAATACATCTCGAGCCATGGATCAGTACTCGCGGTTAATGTTTCGGGATAAAAGAATGAAGGCGCGTCATACACATAGGGAGCGCCCCACATGAGGTCATATGTAAATCCCATGCCGAGGGTTCGAATCCAACCTTCTTCTTGACGGTGATAGCGGAACATTTCCACGAGTTGTGCAGGCACGGTAATCTTCCAATCTTCACGGACATTGAATTCGATGAGAGGTGCGTATTGTATGAAATGTTCGACCCAGTCCGCTTCGGTGAACGCTGTGTCATAGGGTGTGCCCTCAACCTCCAACCAACCGGATTGAGTGATTTCGCCAGTCATTGTATCCGCAAAAACCCAGGTTTGATTTCCGGCTGCAACTCCCAGATTCAGGCTACTGACATCCACGGTTGTGTCCTGATCCACAAAATACGGTTCATCCAAGAGCATCGGATTGGGCCAAATGGCTTCGATTTGAGTGTGTCCGATCCCAACTACAAAAAAAACGCCCAGAAGTCCAAATAGTGCGAGATTGCGATTATTCATTTCATCCTCTTCTGATTTGAGATGTACAAAATTGTACTCCGCAAATCATATAAAGTTGCACGTAATTAACAATTTCTGATTTCATCGATGAACCGATCGCATAACGATTCCGCTTCCATAAAATTCTGAGCTTCAGCCATTATCCGGATAATCGGTTCTGTGTTGGATTTTCGAATCTGCACCCAGGATTTGGGCCATTCAATCTTCAGCCCGTCCAGTTGATTTAAATTTTCTTTCTGGTATTTCCGTGTTAGTCCCTCAATGATTACTTCCGGATTTTGATTGCCAATCTCGATTTTCTTTTTACTCATTGAGTATTGGGGAAGACCGCGCCAGATTTCAGAAATCTTTTGGTTTGATTCTGTAAGCGCCTGCAGGATAAGGGCTATGGCAACCATGGCATCGCGCCCCAATAAACTCGCAGACAGGATGACACCGCCATTGCCCTCACCGCCTATGACTGCACCGATTTCCTGCATCTTTTTCGACACATGAATTTCGCCCACTTTGGTTCTTACGACTTCAACTCCATACTCCGCAGCAATATCATCGATCACACGAGATGTGGAGACGTTGGCCACGACTGATCCCTTTATTTTTGACAGAATATGTTTGACTGCCAAAGCCAGTGTATACTCTTCACCGATAGGTTCGCCCTTTTCATTGACCACGGCCAGCCGATCCACGTCAGGATCGACGGCAAATCCAATATCTGCCTGAGTTTTTAATACGTGTTCCGAAAGGTCTGCAAGGTTTTGAGGTACAGGCTCTGGACTGTGCGCGAAATGGCCAGTGGGTTCCCCATTTAACGGAAAGATTTCACATCCAAATTTCTTTAATAATTTAGGTACGATCAAACCACCTGCGCCATTCACACTGTCAAAGGCAACCCGGAATCCCCGTTTCTTAATACGATTCACATCCAGTACGGAAAGACCCAATATATGTTTGATATGATTTTCGGTGGCTTGCGAATCCGTCTCCATCCGACCAATTTTATCCCACGTCTTCCATGCGAAATTTCCGCTTTCAGCGATCTTTTTAATGGCTTCCCCTTGTTCAGGATCAAGAAACATCCCTTCCAATCCGAGCAGTTTGAGCGCGTTCCATTGAATGGGATTGTGACTCGCTGTGATGATTATCCCTCCGACCGCATCCGAATTTCTAACTGCCAATTCGACCGAAGGTGTCGCGCAGATGCCCAGATCCACCGGGTGACAGCCCACAGCCATCAATCCTGAAATCACAGCATGTTTGACCATTTCTCCTGTGACACGTGAATCTCTTCCCACCATGACCCGGCCCGGTCCGAAAAGGGTTCCTGCAGCCGCAGTATATTTCATCACAATGTCGGGGCTTAAACCTTCACCTACGATTCCTCGTATACCCGATACACTAATCATCAACGGTTTCGACATTCTCGCACTCCATTCATTCTATAAGCCAATATCGATAGTTTTATAGGGGATTGATATATTCGAATCAACATGGATGTGCAGATGATTTTCTCATCCATATGACAAAATATATTGATCTTTCGCGTGGTATTTGGATTATGAATTGCTTCATTCAAATCCAGAAAATTTAAATTATTTATTTTTCGTAGAACGAACCAATCCGGTCAGCATGCGTCCGACTTCATCCACAGAAAGCATCAGCTCTTCATTTTCCTTGAGGTGTCCCAGATCCTTTGATAAGATCAAATAGTATTTCAAAGCCTCAATGGCATCCTGACTGTCTTTGTAGGACATTTCTTTTTCACGCGGGCTGCGCCGCATGAAGCCTTCAGCGATTTTAATCGGTATGGTCATGGCCGATTGCCGTATCAAAGAGACCATTTCTGATTTTTCATCCTTCGGGAATTTCTTTGTGGCTTCATAAACTTCTAAGGTTAAGGCGTGGGCCTTCTGCCAGACATTCAATTGTTGGAAATCGGTTAACTTGTCTGTCACGTTAATGCCTCCTTTACGCTTTCAGCATTTCTGGTGTGATCATCCATTGGGGTTTCAGCCCGGTTTCATTTCGGATAAGACAGAGCGTGCCTCCCTGCGGGAAATGAACTGGGTCTGTCGATCCGGTTAATCCCGGAACCATTTCGGCCACCCGATCAAGTAGGGGCAGATGGCTGACAATCAGGGTGGATTCGGATTCCATTTCGATCGTGCGAATCAGCTCTTCCGGATCGTCTTCAGGATGCAATCCCGGCGCTTCTTTCACTTGTTCAAGATTAAGACTTTTAGCAAAAATTTCGGCAGTCTGTTCGGCACGTTTTTTACCACTATGCAGGATTTGGCTTACCTGAATCCCCTGATTCTGTATGTGTTTTGCCACACGACGGATTTCTTCGCGGCCTGTTTCGGTCAGTACTCGAGATTCATCCGAGTACGCATGGTCTTGATAACGGCCATGCCGCACAAGAATGAGATATTGTAATTCTGTTTGATGCATCTGCTTTTTATTCCTCAAATTCCTTTGCGATCACTTGATATGCCTCACGAAAAGGCATTCCTTTTTTTACGAGTTCATATACCTTTTCTGTTGCGAAAAGTTCCTTGGTCATGTCCTGTTGACAGCGCTCCTTATCCACTTGAAGTCCTTTTATCACAAGGATCATGATGTTCAAACAATCTTTCGTTTGATGGATAGCTTCCATGACCGGTTTTTTAGTCAGCTGCAGATCGCGGTGATATCCGGAGATCAGGTTGGAAAGCATACTGAAAAGTTGAAATTCACTTGCTGCTACACCATGAAAACGGGCACGCATTAGTTCCAGCACATCGGGATTCTTTTTTGCGGCATGATTGAACTGCCTGTGCAGAATTCCGGAGGCAGCTTGAAATATCCAAATGTCGGCATGCTAAACAGAATTAAATCGCTCGCCAGGCGGTTTAATTCCAATAAAATTTGAGCCAGACTATGAATCAGCATGACTTCGAATTTGCCCCGGCTGAGCTGTGCGTAAACAGGACTCTGTTGAACACGGCTGAATCCAGCAAGTTTGGCTGTTTCTTCCCGGTCCAGATCAAGCGGCACACCATACCCGGCGCCAGTGCCCAAAGGGGATTGATCCATGATCTCATGAACAACTGCGAGTAATTTTAAATTATCATGCATGGATTCAGAAAACGCATCGCTCCACATGCCAACATGAGAAACCATGGCCTTACGTGTATGCGTGTATCCGGGGAATTGAATTTCGCCAAATTGCGTTTTTAAATCTGACATCGCATGAATGAAATCTTCCGACATGGAATGAATAGACGTTATTGCATCCAGATAATAAAGTCTGAGAGCCGCTAAAACCTGATCGTTTCGCGAGCGACCCGTATGGATCTTCTTCCCTATGTCTCCAAGTTTTTCCGTTAAATAATTTTCAATGGCAGTGTGACAATCCTCCTGCTCCTGCGTGATAATAAAATCACCCTTTTCATCCAACGCGATAATAGACTTTAATTTCTCAACAAGTTTATCAGCTTCTTCTCTGGTGAGAATGCCAGCTTTGTGCAATGTTTGCGCGTGCGCGATCGAGGCCTTGCAGTCGTAGGGGATCAATCTTTGATCCAGAACCGGATCATCACCCACAGTGAATGCTTCTATCTGTTTATCCAATTTGATATTTTTTTGCCAGAGTTTCATTTCATGGTATCCGTGTCATTTAGAAATGGGTTCTCACCGTGAAAACATAATGCCTCGGCGGTTCGAGGAGCCTCTGTCTCATCACATAATGGTAATTTCGTATGTTCTTGCCATCAATTCCAAACTCCATATTCCGCCATTTATAGCTCATTCGAATATCAATCACATGAATTGGTACGCGTTGATCATACCCGGAACCGAGTATATTGATGATTTCATCCATTCGGCTTGCATATCGATAGTCCAATCCGAAACGGAAAGCCTCTAGTGTAAGCACACCACCTGTAACGAGAAGATGGCGTGATCGATAGTTAAGCGTCTTTCCAGTGATCTGATTTTCAGGATCCAGGTAAGTGTAACCGACCGAACCGGTGAGCATCCCATTAAGGAATCCTGCCTTGAGTTTGGTTTCGATTCCCCGGATTCTGGCCTTGCCGAGATTGGTAAACTGATATGCCATTTCTTCCGGATTCAGTTCTACATCGATCATGTTCTTGTACTGGCTGTAGAAGGCTGCGGCATCCAGCGACAGGACAGGGCAGAGGCATTCAGGGAAACGGATCCGGCTGAGATCGCGCCCCGGTTTTGTATCGATGATCTGAGATCCGCTAATCTCAAAGTTCCAGGCGCGTTCGGCCTCCTTTAGCTCCAGGTTGGGAATGACCTGCACTCCAGACACCTTAATGTTGGCAAATACCTCAGCGATTGAAGGCGCGCGGAATCCATATCCCGCGGAGAATCGGAATGCGGTTCCTCGCGCAGGCTTGAAAACCAATCCCAGTCGGGGACTGAGCTGTTGATCCGAGGAGACCTCCATTACCTGATGATAGTCATATCGACTGCCGATATTCATTGTCAGTTTGGGCGAGAATTGGATTTCGTCCTCACCATATACAGCAAAATCCCAAATATTCTGGTTGCCGTAGATTGCAGAACTGGTATGATGGTGCGTGATCTCGGAGCCGAATGTAAACGCCTGTATGCCTATCAAATAATCGCATTGAATTTCAGTTCCATAACGATCAGTAATGGCCCAGTCTTGATTATCCTGAAAATCATTCTGCCAGTCGGTGCGATACCAATTGCCTTTGACGGTATAAGCAAAATTGTGATTTACTGCGTTTTGGAATGTGGCATGCACATTCGCTTTATTGTATACAACGCGATTGCCAAGCTCTTCGGGCGGCACTGCCATGGGATCATCCTGCGTGATCCACTGAATGAGATCGCCATGATTATTCAGTGTGACATTGGCTGTGAGCAGCAACGTTTGATTGGGTGAGAATCTCGTCTTTGTTTTGGCCATAAAGTTCCAGCGTGAATAATCGCCATTCTCTTGATACCCGCTTCCCCGTTTTCGGCCCACGTTTACCAGAACTCCGGTTTGACCGATCCGGCGACTGTGAGTGACATCCATATTTTCATATGACAGTGTGTGTTTCGGATTGTACTCATCCAATTCAAAGAACTTATAGGGCAAGAAGCGATCGGTCCAGCGCCAGCTCTCATAGGCCGGTTCATCGTAAAAGCTCCAGGTCAGCCGTACTCTTGTTTCCGGATGAAGCGATGGATTACGCGTGATAATGTTCACCATACCGGCCATTGCATTGGAGCCGTAAAGTGCAGAACCAGCGCCCTTTATGATTTCGACACGTTCGATCTGCTCAACTGGAATGGCGTCCCAGTTGATGCCACCTGTGTCGCCGTTGATCATGGGATGTCCGTCCACCATGAGGAGTACACGGCTGCCTGCGGACCAGTTGAATCCGGTTGAACCCCGCAAGTCAATTTGGCCCTTGATTACGCGGAATCCCGAAACATTCTGAAGTGCTTCATCCAATGTAGTGACATTTCGGCTTTGAATCTCCGCGAGAGACATGATTTCGACGGTTGTCGTGGCATCTTCCAAAGCCTGTTTACGTTTTGAGGCAGTGACCACCATATTGGGCTGTTGTAGAATAGTGGGTTGTAAATCAAAATTCATTCGTGTCTGCTCGCCCATACGGATCACGACAGATGTTTCCGATTTTTTATACCCGATCATGGTCGCAACAAGCTCATACTGATCCGGCGGCAGATTGGTAATTGTATATTGACCCGAATCATCCGTCGCGGCTCCGAGAAGGGTTCCCTTCAGGAAAATGTTGGCACCATAAAGGGATGAACCGGTTTTCGCATCCAATACCGATCCCGTCAATGTGCCCCTGGTTTGTCCAACAGCCATGCTTGACAGGACAAGCACAAAAGCAATACCCATCCATTTATATCGATTGTTACGGCTCATCTGAAAAAACATCATTTAATCCAATTAAAAGAATGGGGCCTCGTTTTGCACATTTGCTAAATCAGCGACCATATCAATGTGCTCCACCATTTCGCCATGGGACACGTGGACAGGGGTGGGTGCTCCCTCCACAATTTCTCCATAGTACGCACCAAGCTCTTTCACGCCCAGGATGTAGGACTCATTGTCAGGAAACCAGGCCACTAGAATCCATCCGTACAGATCGGGCTTGAGCTCAAGTTCATAATCATATTCCTCAATAAATCGGGGGATGGTATCACTAAACACGATCAGATTTTCCAGCACAAACGTGAAAAGAGAGTCTGGGTCTGACATGCCTGCCGGATAGGATTTAAGCACAGCGATACGCACTTCTTTCGTGGAATCTGGCCATTCACCCTGAAATGTGATGGTGCCCTGAATGCCTGAGGGTCTGCCGGATAATTGATCGCCAGGGTCCAGGCCATGGCCTTTATAGCATGATGTCAAGGTGATCCATCCGATACACAGGAGAAGAATCCCTAAACCCGATACTATTTTTCTGCTTATACGCTTCATTTGAAAATATCCATCCTCATTGGAAAATCGAATTACTCATTCATTGGAGGTTGATTGACCCTTTTCTTTTGAAGCAGGGATGCGGTGATCAATCCACCCAGTGTTGAGAAAATCGAATTAATTATCAGTGAAAAAGTCAGACTGAACATGGCGAAAATGGGGTGTACGCCACTGGATTCATCAAAATCATCCATATAGGATTCGAACTCATCCGGAAATTCATCGCCTGCTTCCATGATCGCGTTCAAAATATCCCGTCCCGGATTCAGATCCAAAATGCCGATCATAAGAAGACCCAATAAAGATCCGAAAAGTGCGCCGAAAAGTCCGGCCAATAAGCCGAGAAGGGCACCGTCACCGGCTGTGAATTCTGCTGAGGGAGGCAATGCTTTCCAGTACAGGTACACGGCAAGGACTCCACCCAGAATAACCCACATGCAGCAAAAACAGTTGCCAAAGTTGAGAATTGGAAGCGAGGAGAATACCGCGATGGCTGCCCCGCCGATGAGTGCAGGTTTAAGCTTGCTTGGTTTTTCGGTCATGTCGAATCTCTCCATTTTAAACGGATTTGTATATGTGTAAAAATGGCGAATAATGCACAGCTTGCAATCCCCAACCCTAAAGTCAATCCTGTGCCGGCGCGGAGGATCAGGTTCGAGAACAGATTCAGAGACGACAGGGTGAATTCGATCAGATTCAGTCCGATGACAATCACAAGCCATTTTTTCCAGGGTGAATGCTCGTTAAACCATCCAATAGTAAAAGGAAAAGTGAGGATCCCGATTAGTGCACCGAAATAAATGCCTGTACAACGTGCGCAAACGGCCATAGAGTGGCCCAGAACATGAAAAGATCGATCCGGATTCTGATGGCAGATAAAGGAATAAAAGTAGCGGAATCCAATCGCGAACAGAGAATGAATGCCTCCCATTTCAATGAGCCGAGGTGATGCGATGAAGGCAATGCACCACAATAGAGTTCCTGCCGCGATCACACCATAGATCATGGCAAACCGACGGGAGAATTGAATTCCAGTGCTGCGTTTAAAAAGGGTGTTGTACATTGTGATTAATGTGATAACATTTGAGGTAAAAATCAACTAAATTTTGGCGGTAATTTCCACTGTGAAAAAAAATTATATTTTACGGGCTAAGCCACACGATCTTTAAGGTGAAGGATCATCGCATTCAAGTGATTTCTATGATCCGATGGCTGAAGGGTGTTGAGTGCCTTCGATGCTTCATTTAGAAGGGCGTTGATTCGATTCTGTGTCTCTCCGATGACTCCGGTTTCCTCAAATAACGTCCTGATCTCATGAATCTCCTCATTAGACAGGGAATTTTGCTTCCATAATTTCAGAAATTGGTTCCGTTGAATATCAGAAGCCCGATTTTCGAAAAGGATTGTCAGGATGGTTTTCTTCTTTTCCCGCAGGTCACTGCCAATGGGTTTGCCGGATACGGATTCGTTCGAGATCAGGTCCAGTAAATCATCCTGGATTTGAAACGCCCACCCCAGATTACAGGCGTATTTACGGATGGCCTCTTGCTCTTCATCCGAACCATTACCAATGACAGCGCCGATCCTGCAGGATACCTCGATTAATCGGGCGGTCTTTTTGTCGATCATCTCGAGGTACTCATCCAGCTTCACAGAGGATTGCACTTCAAAGGCTTTGTCCATGGCCTGGCCTTCGCACAATTCGAGAAGTCCGTTTGTGAAGATTTGCAGAATCTCTTTCAAATGTGGATGATTGGTTTGTGAGAGGCTTTGAAATGCCAGGGTGACGAGGCCGTCTCCCGCAAGGATTGCAGTGGGTTCATCCCATTTAACATGGACGGTGGGTCTGCCGCGGCGGAGTGCGTCGTGATCCATGATGTCATCATGCACGAGGGTGAATGTGTGAAGTAATTCGACAGCAAGCGCTACGTCGAGGCACACATCCAAAGCCCCCCCAACAGCCTGGCAACTAAATGCGAGCATCAGAGGACGAATTCGTTTTCCTCCTGCTTCAATCGGATACAGCATGGCCTGATATAAAGACTCCGGCTGTTTGTCCTTAAACAGGAATTCGATTTTATCATCCATCAGTTGATGAATGTGACGGACTGCTTCCTGATAGGTCATAATGATCCGTTTAACAAGTTCGTAAAGGTTTTCGATTCTGAAGTGAAATCGTATCCTGACATCCGGTTAACAAAAGGGCTGTCCGATACGCTTCTTTCCACTGCCGGATGAGCGCAGCCACGCTATCTGCTCCGCTCTCTGAATAGGCATGAAGGAAAGGCAAGGCAGCTCCGCACAGATCCGCTCCCAAAGCAATGGCTTTGGCCATGGTGATGCCGTTGTCTATTCCGCCTGACGCGATGATTGTGAGAGATTCAATATCTGAGATCATCTCAAGTGATACCGCGGTCGGGATGCCCCAATTCCAGAACTGACCAGCAAGTGCATTCCGATCTGCCCGATGTGATTCAATCCCCGCCCAGGATGTACCGCCCGCGCCAGCGACATCTATGACTGTCACCCCGACATCCACAAGCTTCAATGCCACTTCACGGGAGATGCCGCATCCGATTTCTTTCACAATTACGGGAACGTCCAGCTCCTTGACGATCTTCTCAATGCCGTGTAACATTCCTTTAAACCGGATGTTTCCTTCCGGTTGAAGGACTTCCTGAAGGACATTCAGGTGTACGGCCAGTGCATCGGCTTCAATCCTCTCCACAGCGTAACAGACAGGGCTTAAATTCGTCATCCCAACCAATTGCACCGCGCCAATATTGCCCACCAAGACAATATCAGGTCCTTTCTCACGGGCAATCGTGAAGGAATCCAGATAATTTTCATCTTCCAGCATTTGACGCTGGCTGCCGAGACCGAGTGCAACCCCTTCAGATTGGCACGCTTCAGCCAGTGCGGCGTTGATGGCTTTCGCGCCTTCAAATCCACCGGTCATGGCCGTGATCATCAGAGGTGAGGAGAGAGGTTTATTCAGAAATTGGATCTGCGGATGAATGTCCTCAACGTTCAGTTCCGGAAGTGCGCAATGCACAAGATCATAATGTTCAAATCCATTCGTCTTCTCTGTGAATTTAACGGATTGATTCATGGCAATATCGATGTGTTCCTGTTTGCGCTTTGAAATGCTCATGTGAATCCCGGTTGTCCCGCATGAATGGGAGAGGATTTATAATGCGATATAATTCCCGATGATTGAAAAAACAGTGTTTTAAGGTCGCAAATTAGGAAGAAAAAATCAAGCGCTTTCATCCGGATATAAGAAATTCGGTGTTCTGTTGAATCGAGTGGATTTTTAAAATCAAATGGGCCACAGATAAACACGGATGAAACACAGATAGAGTGAAATGATTAGATGAAAAAATAGCCACTATAGTTTGATCCGTTTTTCAAGTAGTTATTATTTAACTGAAAGTATTGATAAGGTACAATTCGAAGAATGAGCTACAATTATTAATCGTATTAAAAGCGACTTAAGTGATAGTTGGATTGTTCATCCGTTTAGGAAAAAGGGGAATTGGATTGTAAACGTCTCGTCTTTTTAAATCGGTTTGCATCAGTGAAAATCCGTGGCGAATTCATGTTTGTTGATTAGTGCTACCTATATAAAATAACATAGATCCAAAAAAAAGCCGACTCAAAATGAGTCTGCTTTTTCCAAAAATTATAAGATCCAATTATTGGACTGTACCTGCCAGATCAACGCCTTGTGTTTTTGCGCCTGTGAGATCGGCATTCAAGAGTTTTGCGCCATCCAGTTGGGCATTGGTCAAATCAGCTTTTCTCAAGTTTGCCCTCTGGAGATGTGTTCCCCTGAGATCGGCATTCCTTAAATTGGTTTCAATCAGACTGGCCCGTTTCATCTTTGCCTTTGATAAATTGGCCGATTCACAATTGGCTCCATCCAGCTGTGCTCCGAACAGGGAGAGTCCACTTAAATTTACGCCCTTTAAATTGGCCTTCTCCATGTTGGTGTCCTGCAGGTTCGCACCTGTCAGGTTGGCTCCTTCAAAGTTTACGCCTTGTAAACTGGATCCGAACAAAAATGCATTTTCCAAATCAGCCTCTGAAAGATCTGCATTATTCAAGTTGGTGTTTTGAAGATGGGCATTTTTTAAATTGGCTCCTTTAAGATTGGCACCCTTAAGATTTGAATAAGACAGATCTGCGTTTGAGAGGTCGAATCCTGCCAATGATCCTCCATCCTGTACTTTTTGCACAACCTGTTCACGTGTCATTGGCGCCATATCAAGCCTCCTGTTCATAGCTTTGAATGGCAGCATCCACAGTTTTATACATGCCTAATACTTGATTGAGTTTTGTAATTTCAATGGGGCGTTTAACCCGATCCTGTACTTCGGCCAACCGCAGATCGCCTTCACTGCCGCGCAATGTGGTCAATCCGGCCATTAAAATGCCAAGCCCTGAGCTATTCATCCATTTCACATCAGCCATGTTTATAACTACGTTGACCTGACTCTGGCGAATGGCTTCATAAAGTCGTTCCTGAAAGGCTTTGGAATCTTCCCCACCCATCAGTTCTCCCTCCAAATGCAGGACTAAAACATCCTGTTTGGTCTCTTCGCGCATTTCCATTGGGTTGTCCTTCCTTTAATCAATTATTCGAATCTTAAAGATTCAATCGGATCCAGCTTGCTGGCTTTTGCAGCAGGATAGACACCAAAAACAATTCCAACTATTGCACAAACAATAAAAGCTAAAAATATCGTAGAAACAGGGATGGCGGCTGGTACGGGGCTGACAAGTGAGATTAATTGTGCCAATCCCACACCGGTGATAATCCCGATAAATCCTCCCAAAATTGAGAGAAACATTGCTTCAATCAGAAATTGAAGTCGAATATCAGCTCTTCGAGCACCGATCGCCATACGAATACCAATCTCCCGTGTACGCTCTCGAATTGAAACGAGCATGATGTTCATAATTCCGATACCCGCAACCAGAAGGGAGAAAGAGACGATGACCATCGCACCAATGCGAACAGCCTTGGTCATATTGTTAAATGTACTGATTATCGTGTCGCTGCTCCAGATTTCAAAATCATTTGGTTCTCCCGGCGGTACTTTGCGCACAGCCCGTAATACACCTATGACCTGTTCTTGTGCAATGTCCATCATCTCAATCGAAGCCGCCTGAACCGTAATGTTGAGAGAACGGTTGCTGCCATAGTATTTTAAAAATGTCGAAAGTGGGATGGCGATTTTATTGTCCTCGCTGCCCCCGAACCGGCTTCCAATTTCTTCGAGTGTGCCCACAACCTGATAGCGCCGTCCATCCACTGTAACAACCTTGCCTAAAGGATTTTCATAGGGAAACAAGGTGTCTACAATATCTTTACCCAGAACAGCGACATTTGCTTTCTGCTGAACATCCACATCGGAGAACGCGCGACCTTCGTCTATGAAGTAGCTGTTATTCACAAAAAACTCAGGAGTGCCTCCTGCAAGTACATTGGCCGGGCTGGTTTTTTTATCGCGATATTTAATGACCACTTCAAAATGCCAGGCTTCGGGGCCTACCCGTTCCACGGCTGTACAATATTTTTCGATGGCTTTCGCATTTTCCCATGTGATATCTTTGCGATTGCGATATTTCTCATCGTTATCATTGCCAAGGGCTGGATATTTCTGAACTTGAAACACATTCGCACCGAGCTGTTCGATTTGCTCAGATATGCTTTTTTGAAATCCCTCGATGAGAGATTGCACACCAATAATAGACATCACGCCAATAATCACACCCAGCAATGTTAAAAAAGAGCGCATTTTATTACTGCGAATGACATCGAGTGCGATAAGGACATTTTCTTTAAATTGTACAGTAAATTCATTAGACTGCATGGATGAAATCCTTTTACTTTGCCATTCTATTCATATCTGAGGGCTTCAATCGGATCAAGTTTCGATGCTTTGGAAGCCGGGTAAAGTCCGAAGAAAAGACCAATCGTGACAGTAAAACCAACTCCGAGTAAAGCCACCCAGCCAGAGATGTCTACAGGAATGGGTGAAGCCTGTTTAATGGCAGTGGCCAGGCCAATGGATATTAATAATCCTAAAATGACGCCAATACTCGAAATAAACATCGATTCAACCAGAAATTGTAACAGGATTACTTTGCGTTTTGCGCCCAGGGCCTTTCGAATACCAATTTCACGGGTTCTTTCAGTCACGGAAACCAACATAATATTCATGATTCCGATACCTCCGACTAAAAGCGCAATGGATCCAATACCGATCAGAACAATCCATAAGACTTTTGTCAGATTATTGTAGACATCCATCAATTGACTCTGCTGATTGATATTGAAATCATTTTCCTGTCCGACTTTTAATCCTCTTGTACGCCGCATCAATTCTTCCAGCTCATCCTTTAACTCTTCAACAAGTTCTGGATTCACAGCTTTGGCTTGAATTTCCAGAGAACGATGTTTTCCGAATGCTTTTTGAAATACGGTATAGGGAATCAGAACATTGTTATCCATGCTAAAGTCAAATAACTGCCCCCGTTCTTCCATCACACCCAATATGAAGAATGACTGGCTACCAATCTTTATGCGTTTGCCGATCGGATCCACATCCTTATATAGCTTGTCAGCAATTTCCCAGCCTATCACACAGACATTTCTCCGATGCTGCATTTCTGAGTCATTGAAAAAACGTCCGAATTCGGGCATGGCATCGGAAAGCACCATATAGCCGGGGGTTGTTCCGTATATAATTACTCTGGTCAAATCTTCATTTCGATATTTAACAGTTCTCCGGGTTGCTACCTCTGGGGCAACAACCTCAGCAAGAGTCGCATACTCTTGTATAAACTCAAAATGCTTGCTGTCGATTTTCGGCCGGCCTCGAACGCGAAGCCACTCTTCCCAGCTGTTGATCATCCAGGGATATTGAGTAACAAAGACATTGTCTGTGCCAATCGCAGAGAGCTCACCACTGACGTATGTATTCATTCCCTGAATCACGGAAATAATGACGGTGATTACCACAACTCCTATGAGAATACCAAGGGTCGTTAAGATGGTTCTCAAACGATTGGTCTTAAGTGCATGCAGGGCGATTCGAAACCCTTCGCTCAGTTCTGATAATGAGATGATCATAATCCTCTGCTCTATTATTCAGTGGATATTTCGTTTATCGGGCTTCATCCCTCTCGACCCGACCGTCTCTCAGCCGAATAATTCGATCTGAATGTTCAGCAATATATTCTTCATGAGTCACTATAATGATGGTATTGCCATTGTCATGCAGATCTTCAAACAGATCCATGATTTCATCACCGGTGCGTGTATCCAGGTTTCCGGTAGGTTCATCCGCCAGAATAATGGCTGGATTGTTTACCAGCGCCCGAGCCACTGCCACGCGTTGCCGCTGACCACCAGACAGTTCATTGGGTCTGTGATGCATTCTGTCGCTCAAACCCACTTTGGTGAGTGCTTCTTCAGCCAGCTCTTTCCTTTTGGATGCGGGTGTGCCGTTATAGATTAACGGAAGCTCCACATTGTGCAGAGAAGAGGCACGGGGCAAGAGATTGAAGTTCTGGAAAACAAATCCAATTTCCCTGTTACGGATTTCTGCCAGTTCATCATCACTCATCTCGCTAACATTCTGGCTGTTGAGATGGTATTCACCCTCTGACGGTGTGTCGAGACAACCAAGCAAGTTCATGAGGGTGGATTTACCAGACCCGGAAGGTCCCATAATGGCCACGTATTCATTCTTGTCAAGATTAAGGTCAATCCCCGCTAGAGCATGGACTGTTTCAAGACCAAGATGGTATTCCTTAACGATATTCTTCAGTTCGATCATCATAGATTCATACTCCTCGTGCTGCGATTAGGACTCATTTTCAGACGTATCCTTTTTCAGAGAGTTGTCCACACTGATTTCGTCTTTGTCATTCAACTGTTTTGAAAGAATTCGGTAGGGGCCGCTTACGATTTCGGCACCTTCTTCAAGTCCGCTTTTAATTTCCCATTCTGTATCACTTGAAATTCCGGTTTCCACCTCAAGCTGTTGAGCAATGTTGTTCTCAACAATAAATATGACCTTTACGGGTTTTTCTTCTTCTTTCGGTTTTCCTTTTGTTTCGGTTGAATCAGTCTTTGTTGAATCAGCTGTTTCTTCGGTTGTTTCTACCTCTTCCTTGACTGGCTTACGGATTGTGACACATTGAATCGGAACCTTTAGTACGTTTTCCTTTGATTCCGTTATAATATCCACTGTGGATGACATACCGGGCCGGAGGTGCTCAGGTTTTTCGATCATGGCAACTTTCACGAGAAAGTTGGTAACTTGTTCCATTGTACCCTGACCAAGCGTGGATCCGGTATTGGCAATTTCATAAACAACGCCTTTGAATGTGGTGTCCGGGAATGCGTCAATCATGATATTGGCTGTATCATCCACGGTTACATGGATGACATCATTCTCATCGATTTCCGTTTCTGCCTGCATCTGTGTCAGATCAGAAACAACCATGATCACATCAAGAGTAAACTGAGATCCCATGGCCATTTCTCCGAGTTTCTTGTTGAGCTGACTGACCGTGCCATCCATCGGAGAATAAATCGTGGTTTTTGCCAGATTATCTCTGGCCTGTTTCAAAGTAGCTTCACCCTGTTCCACCTGGGCCTTGGCCTGTCCAAAGTTGGATTTGGCCAGATCCAGTTCTGCCTCTGAAGTAAGATTGTCCTCAAACAGTTGCTTATATCGGTTATATTCATTTTGCGCTTTGGTATATCCGGCTTCAGCAAAGGCCAGGTTCGATTGGGTTTGTTCCATCGCCGCCTGATAATACTCCTGATCCAATTGAGCCAGGAACTGCCCCTCTGTGACTGAATCGCCCTCCTTGACGCCCAGATCCACGATCTGACCGCTTACTTTTGCAGAGATCTTCACTTGTACTTCCGGTTGAATGCGCGCTGAACCGGATACGGTTTCAGTAATCGTTCCCTTCGAGACGGTCTCAGTCTGGATCTTTGTTTTTTGTCCTTTTTTCTTAAGGTTGGCAAAAACAAAAACGGCCAACACCACGAAAATTCCAATAAATATGAACAGCTTCTTTTTTGATATACGCATCAGTTTCTGCTCCTTTTTCTCAAAACCTGTTATTCTTTTAATTGCCCCATTGCTTTCTGTAAGCGGGCTGCACTGAGTTTATACTCATACAATGCTTGTATCCTGTTGCTTTGGGCTTCCACATCACTGACCTGGGCAACCGTAATATCAAGCATGGTACCCGATCCAATCCTGAATTTTTCCTGCATCAGTTTGAGATTGGTTGCTGCTGATTCGACAGCCACTTCAGTCACAGCAATTTTTTTCTTGGCCTGGTGAAGTAAAAAATAAGATTCTTTCAGCTCAAGATCAATGTCTTTCTGGAGTTGAATTTGGATCTCTTGATTATAATTATAATTCAATTTGGCTTTGCTGACATTGGCGATCCGAGAAAACCCCTGAAAAATCGGGATTGATAAGGAGATACCCGAATACCAGTTATAATCTTCATCCCGCCAATTTTCGATGCGACTAAAATCCTGATGACGCCAAGAGTATCCGGCGTATATGGAAATATTCGGAAGGTAACTACTTGTGGCCATGCCGATATAGTTTTGTGAGGCTTTCAAATCATACTGAGATTTGATCAAATTGGGATTATACATCCGGCCCGATTCAGCCGCCTTCTCATATGTAATTACTATTTCCTGGATATCAAAGTTGTCCGAAATCTTAATCACCTTGTTCACATCAAAACCGAGTACATGGTTTAATGAGGAATGCGCGATAGAGAGAATATTTTCCTGTTCAATCACTGCAAGTTCAGCCTGATCTTTTAAAACCTGAGCCTGTAGCTCATCCGATTTGGAAGCCTTGCCCACAGTAAACAAGGTTCGGGAAAGCCTCAGAGATTCTTTAGCTGATTCCAGCGCTTTGTGTTGAACCTGAAGCAATTGTTCCTGCTTCAATAGATTGTAATATCGTTCTTTTACACGATAGATAATCTCCTGTTTTGTGGCTTCAAGTGAATATTTGGCACTCTTGTCCATGTTCTTTGCTTGAGAAAGATTGTAGAAGTTATATCCTCCGTTGAACAAAGTCTGGCTTATTGTTGCATCAGCAGAGGAGGACCAAGATTTGATTTCATCGGGCTGCAGTGGGACAAGTATGCCTGAACGCGTATCAATACGTAATTGAGAAGAAGGACCCAAAGTGGAGTGGTTGTATCCCATGCTGGCATTTACATTGGGAAGAAAGTTAGAAAATGCTATTGTGACATCTTTTTCAGACATTTCGCGATAGAATTCGCTCTGTAATATTTGGGGATTACTTTTTAATGCGGTTTCCACGCATTGATCCAGATCCAGGCGAAGTGTGTCCTGTGCATTCACTCCCACACATATAAAAATTAACAGGTAAAGTAAAACTTGCATTCTCATCGGAAATCCTTTCAATGGCTGTTTAATTTAAAATTTCGATCATCCACCAAACATTGGCCCTAATACACCCCCGAGTGCGACGCTGAGAATAATCCATAATACCCATATCGCAATCACGACAGTCGCAGATTTCTTTGTGTCAAGGTTTCCAACGGCTGCGATGCCGATTACCCAAAGAACGAGGGCCCAGATCGTAAATACATCGAATTTTGATAAAAGTCGATACATTACCGGAGGTGTTTCCGCCAAAGCGGGTGTGGGCAGAATGATCGCAAGGCTGGTTGCCACACCCTGCGTACTGCCTTTTGATATGATTAACACTGTTTTAAGTATACCGCCGAGCATTCCAACCAGACTTGACCAGGCTTGAACAGCAAACATTTTTTTAAAGGTAGCCTGACCGCCCATGGCTGTGTTTGTGCCGAGCATAAGGATACCTGAGATGATAGCCCAAATCGCGAGTGTAACCACGGGGATGGCAACAATACCGATATATTGTGCCGGTCCACTCATCTGTTTTTTAACCATTTCAAGTTGTTCGTCTGACATGCCCCGTGCTTCCATTTTGGCCACTTGGTCTTTCATGCCAATATCTCTCACGAAATATTGCATCGTAATTGTTAGAATGACCACAATTAAAAAAGGCATCAACCAGGTGGGCTTCCGGTTAATGCTCTCAAATGTTTCTGTTGGAGCAGAAAAAATACCGACAATACGACTTATTAAACCCATTTCTTTGGTCTCCATAGTTTCCGCGTTCATGGATGCCTCCTTTGTGCTAATCTTTTAAAATACCTTATGAGTAGACGAAAAACGCCATTGAAAGTTTCGAATATTTTCATGCTTCTTTGCTGTGCTTTTACAGATAAACCGTTGTCTCGCGGGAAAATTCAATTTGAGTGATTTTTTAACAAATATCCTGAATTGAATGAACACTGTTTTATGGATTTTAAAGTTCTATGTCGTTTTGTGTGGTGCGAGATAAACATAAAATGATTAGCCACTGATTTTCACCGATTAACACAGAGTTATTAAACAAAACGCTTAAACTCAAGTTTTTCTTTTCCGAAATTTATAAGCAATCCAACTTTGTTATGGTATTACCTAATTCATTAAGTAATGGCGATTCATTTTTAGGATTGTACTTTTTGCTACTATAACGTCATTATAATCGTGTTTCATCCGTGTTAATCTGTGGCAAGTCAGCTTTTTTATTAATCTACGCACTAGATTTGATATAGAGTCTTTAAAGTCTTTTATTCAGAAAGCACATCTTCTTTTATTTGGTGTAAAAAATTAAAAGCAGCGTCGTGCTCATTCGGGATGATGCCTTCCAGAATGGCTTCTTCAATGCGTCTCTTGAAAATCCCCACGTAGGGCCCCGGTTGGATTTCCATTGCTTTCATGATTTCATCACCACGTACCGGGGACTGAAATGCACGCATGCGGTCTTTTTCTTCTACCTCTTCAATGCGCTTTGCCACATAATCAAAGTTGGTCAAATGACGCTTTACGCGATTGGGATTTCCGGATGTGATGTCTGCACGGCAGAGGGTCATCAGATCTTCCAACTTGTCCCCGGAATCCACAATCAAACGTCGAATAGCTGAATCGGTTACATCTTCTCCGATAAGTTGAATCGGGCGCATATGAAGCCGGGTCATTTCACGGCTGTATTTCTGATACTCATTAGACAATTTCAACTTTTGTGCGATGGGTTTCAGCATACGCACTCCAGTCACTTCGTGGCCATGGAAGGTCCAGCCAATATCATCGACAAAGCGTTTTACACGCGGCTTGCCTATATCATGGACAAGCGCGGAAAAACGAAGCAGCAGATTGTCACTAACTGCGGCGACATTGTCCAGTACTTTCATGGTATGTTCAAAAACATCTTTATGGTGATACGTGTCGCGCTGTTCAATTCCAACCAGAGCGCTAATCTCAGGAAAAATAATTTCAAACACTTGTGTTTTTTGTAAAATGCGAAGCCCGATACTGGGCCTGGGATGACTAAGAATTTTAAGCAGTTCTGCGGTGATGCGCTCCTGCGATACGATTTTAAGACGCTCTCGTTCCATTTGCATTGCTTGAAGTGCATCCGGATGAATTTCGAATTGAAGCTGACTCGCAAATCGCGCGGCTCGCATGATCCTTAGAGGATCTTCAGAAAATGTCTGCACAGGATCCAACGGTGTGCGGATGAGCTTTTTCTTTATATCCTTCTTGCCCTTGAATGGATCAATGATAAGGCCAAAATGTTTTGTATCCAAATGCATGGCCATGGTGTTTACGGTAAAATCACGACGCGATAGATCTTCTGCGAGATCAGTAGATAGTACTTCCGGATTTCGCGAGTCGGCTTGATAGATTTCTTTGCGCGCCGTCACAAATTCGAGACGGAAATTATCTACCATAAAAGAGGCCGTACCAAACTTTTTATAGACAACCCATCCATGGCCCTTCATGGCTTTGCATGCGTTGGAGGCGAATTGTGGTCCATCTCCAATCACGACAAAATCGATTTCATCCACAGGATGATTCAGAAGGCAGTCCCGGACAAATCCCCCGACCGCGTACACGGGCATGTCTGTGCTTTCAGATAATTCGCCAATTTGCGTTAAAAGGCCGTCCGTATCAGATTGGGGATGTAGTTTGGTTCGCATTGGGCCCAATGTAAATTAATATGAGGTGGTATTAAATCCGTGCAGTTCTTATCACTTATGTGATTAAGATACAAAAGTATATGAAAAAAGCAAGTCCTGAGGACTTGCTTTTTTCATATATCTTTCAACGCCACTCAGAATGAAGTAATTCATCCAAAATGCTAGTCAGTCACTTCGAAGTGGTCGCCGGTTTTTTCAACGAGTCGTCTGTACCATGATTCCGGATATCCCGGATGTGTCACATTGCCCAGTTCATCTTTCATGTTGCCATCAAGATATTTCCAGAGCAGGAATTCACCCAATTTTTTCCAGCGATTGACAGTCATTTCAGCTTGTTCGGTTGAATATCCCGTGAGGTACTCACGTGCCAGACGGGGAGATTGTTTGTACAGCGCAAGAGCGGCCGCATCCGTTTCATCCACTTGAGCGATGAATGCGGACTCCAGTTTGCGTTGCAGAATCTGTACATCCTTGATCATAACGTTATAGCGGAGATAAGAGTAATTAGAAACCCAGTTAAAAACCCAAAATGCAGAATCCCATGAAAAATCATTGAAGGATCCATTGCCCACCGCGAAAGGATTGGGAGCGTTCAGTATGCCGCAATACATGGGCACATAAACCGTGCTGTAGGTGTCATCCACGCCAAACCAGTGAATGCCGCCGATTGGATCGGGGAGCCATGAGCGCGCCTGTGCCACGAATGAGAATCCGGTCTGCTGCGTGGAGGTCGCGCGTTCGTTGCAGTACTCCACGGAATCCACTTTCCAGGTGAGTGGACGCCAGCGATAAGGCAGCTCGTAAGGTCCGGCTCCGATATCCTGAGTCATGTCCAATTCAGTGCCTTCGAAGTGATCGCGCATGAAGCCCATGATATCCTGAACCGAGAGTTTCTTTTCCGGTTTAATCCACAGCGGGAGCGGATCGCCTTTTGGATCTCCAAAGACATAATCAGAATCAAATTCCATTCCAGGTGCAGCGCGTCGGAACATGGCCCAGACACGCGCCTCACAAAAACGAAGCCCTCCAAAATCCAAAGGAGCATAGGCGTCGGCAAAGCTGAAGTCTTCGTCCGCGCCTTCGAAATATCCCTTATCCCGTGCGAATGAAATCACATCCTTCGCATACAAACAATTCTTTTTATCATTGAGAGGGAACTGTCGGATTCTGGCCTGATTGGCGTGGGCGCAGATATAACCATCCGGCACACGGCGGGCGACCCAGACTGCACCCTTGTTGCCTGGACCCTTGCCGATCATTTCCATGATCCAGACTTCATTCGGATCCGAAATAGAAAAGGATTCACCCGTACTGTAATAGCCATATTCCTCAACCAGATCAGTCATCACCTGAATCGCTTCACGGGCTGTTTTGGCGCGTTGGAGCGCGATGTACATAAGTGAGCCGTAATCCACGATCCCGGTCGAGTCTTGTAATTCATATCTTCCAGTGTATGTGGTTTCGCCTATGGATACCTGATGTTCATTCATATTGCCCACGACAGAGTAGGTTACATCCGCTTGTGCGATTTGGCCGAGATATTCACCCGTGTCCCATTCATACACATCGAGTATTGTACCGGATTGGTGATGTCCCGGGGGCGTGTAATAGAGCTCGCCGTAGAGAACATGTGAATCGGCTGCGTAAGTGATCATGGTGGAACCATCCACGGATGCGCCTTTGGTGATGAGAAAGTTGGTGCAAGCGAAGACTGCTGTGGTCTGGATGGCGAGAAGCAGAATCCAAATAATTATATTATGCCGCGATTTATTCATCGTATAACTCCATCATTGGTTTTTATTGTCCAGCAGTACATTATTTCATCAGAATCATCTTGGTCGTTCGGATTTGTCCGGCTGCTTCGATTTTGCAGAGATAGACACCGCTTGCCCAGTCGCTGCCATCCACCTGAACCTGATGGGTGCCTTCGGATTGCACCTGATCGATCAGCACTTCTTGTAATTGTCCCAAAGCATTATAGATCGAGAGTTGTACTTTTGACTGCGCCGGGAGCTGATAACGAATTGTGGACGTCGGATTGAATGGATTGGGATATGCCGCGAAGAGTTCAAATGATCCCGGTTGAGCCGGATTATCTTCAACAGCGTTAGCGGTCATCATGCTGAAGATGTTGAGTTTTCCATAACCCCAGGTATTGTTGGGTAAAGATCCTGTAAATCCATCATTCGTCGCGGAGTTGATCACGGCCTGCTTGATCTGAGAGTGTGTGGCATTTGGATTTTTTTGCAGGTACAATGCGACACACCCGGCCGTGATTGGGCTGGCCATGCTGGTTCCCTGTGAGGCCCAATGTTGTTCTCCAGGCACAAGCCTGGCTGCTTCAACACCTGTCATTGCAGAGGAGAGCGCAGAAATCACGGCCATGCCGGGGGCTGTTATCTCCGGTTTGACGCGTCCGTCCGCACTGGGGCCAATGGAAGAAAACGGCGCAAGCTGTCCTACAACATAGTCCGGGTCATACAAGTATGTGTTTCCATCAGAAGCCAGCCATTCTGTTCGACTCATATAGGCCCCGACCGCGATGACATTATTCGCCACAGCGGGCATGCCCACACTTTTATTGTTGTCCGGTACGATATAATTGGGTGCAGATACAGTATTAAGATAGGGATAACCAATGTCCGCGATCCATACATCAACGTCCGAGTTTGCGCCTTCAATGATTAGGCGCCATAGCTCCATGTTCTGAACTGTCTCTGCGTTTTGATTCCAGGTCATGTTGTCCCATATTTGAATTGCAATGGTAGTGGTGCCGCCGGAGTTTGTGTTAGGAAAAAAGCCGATCTGGCCGAGTGTGGTAACTCCCTGAGATGCCTCCAGAAAAATACCTTCCTGACCTATGATTTGCCACGGTGTATACCAGTCGGTCTGACCGACAAACGCATACGGTCCCCCAGATTCATCATTTGGATTGTATGTGCTGAAATCCCAGCCGATTCGTATCTTCATGGTATTTTTAATCAGCCCCGGCAAACGTATAAACAGGATCGCGTATTGATCTTCATTAGCATGAACATAGGTCCATGACGAATCGGAAGAAGGAATGGAATAATGCATATAGTCATTTCCCTCGTTTCCGGCAGAGGAACAAAACGAACGGCCATTATTGGCTGCGATTAATGCGTCCAGGGCTTGTGATTCCAGACCGGTGCCATCGTGGGGTCCAAAATGATTTCCAATGCTAGCATTGATCACACAGGGTTTACCCAGAGCTGCTGCCTTGGTGTAGATATAACTGGCGCCGTCTATGATGCTGGTTGAGTAGAAATTCGTTGCGACCATGATGATATCACTCTTCGGCGCCATGCCGGTATGCGCACCTATTGCCCGGCCATTGCCTGCAGCTGATCCGGCCACATGTGTACCGTGTCCGTCTGTATCGACATGGGTGCAGACGCCGCTATTGATTTGTGTTTGTGTCCATTCGCGGCCATAGTCGAATCCACCCGGCGGATTCACAACCGGATCAACATTTTGATCCCAAATCGAGAGAATGCGCGTTGTGCCATCTGCGTTTTTAAAATCTTCATGATCGATGTCAATGCCCGAATCAATAATGCCTACAATCACATCTGTGCCATCATATTCCATTGAAAGGGGGGAGGTCCCATTTTTAACTTTATCTGCTTCGGAAAATATAGCGGCCTGATCATTGTGGAGTTTCACGGGGCGGCTCAATTGCATGCGCTCGACACTGCCGAATTTGGCCAGATCTTCAATCCTGTCCAACGCCACATGCGCGGTCGCAAACTCTCCGATACGAGTATGCACAGTACCGCCTACCTCCTCTATAGCAGATGCTGGATCAGAACCTTTTAAAATAATTCGAACCCTATTATCAGCGGTAATCTTTGCAGGACCCAGTTTCATGCCGGACAGCTGATTGCCGGCCAAACGTATGCGAAGCATGGCATCCATTTTATCGAGATGAGCCCTATTTGAATCAGCGATTAAACTACCACAAAAACTGACAAGCAGAATTACAAGTGTGAGACGTTTCATTTGGAGTTTCCCTTTCTAGTGCATTTTAACCGGTTTGGCACCCTCAAGCCGTTTAACATATCTCAGACGAGAGAGTTTCCTGATTTGTTTGGTATTTCCGATTGCCGTAAATTTATCATCTATCCGGGTCTGAATCACAATGCCGGATTTTTCCATCTCATGCTTGACTCTATCCGTAATCGGCTTGGAACACAGGCCAGAAAAGTGGATTGGGTTTTCGTGGTTTTTGTTGATTTCCATCTGAAGCATGGCATCCCATTTAGACTGGGGTGCAGGGCCGGATCGATGAAAACATCCTGTCACAAGCAAGATGATCAAGAAAAAAGTAATCCCGGTTTTCATTTGCAGAATCCTCCTCATATGACTTTTTCAAGGATAGAATTATTACGGAGATCCTCGCGTTTCAGAAGCAGCGCAAAAACGAGACCGATGACTCCCATGCCTGACAATCCCACTATTGCGTACGTGTAGTTGAGCGGATCTCCTGCTGCCACATTTTTATTGGTTGCATCCAAAGTCAGCCCGATGAACCAGGGAAAAAGCATGAGCCCGTAATTTTGCACGGTGAACATGAATCCATACGCTGTGCCGAGTCGTTTCTCATCCACAATTTTTGCGACCGAAGGCCACATCGCAGCAGGCACCAGGGAGAACGCTACTCCCAATAGAAATAACGGAATATAGGGCATCAAGTTTGTCAGTGAAAAGGTCAGGTGCACGAGGATAAGCATAATCGATCCTGTGATCATGACGGATGCGCTTCTGCCCTTTTTGTCACAGAACCATCCGAATATCGGAGTAAATAGCACGGTTCCATAAGGCAGAATGGTGGTTAAATCTCCAGATCGCTCCAGAGAAAAACCGAATTTATTATGCAGAAAATCTGGCGCGAAGCCGAGGAACGGGAAAACTGCAGAGTAGAAAAGAACGCACAATCCCGTGATATATAAGAAAGATTTGTTGGTCAACAGAAGTTTGATGTCACGAAGTGAGAAGGATTCCCCTTCGGCAGTCAGTCCCGTCGCAGTAAACCGGCGGTCATAGACACGATCCAGAATCAAATAAACGATCAGCGTTCCCAAACTGATAAGCATGAGAATGACACTGAACCAGGCAACTGGATCAATGGATGAGGCGCTGCTCGCCAGACGGGGAGAGATGCTGAAGGCGGCCGCTGTACCGAAACGACCGAATGCAAGACTGATCCCGAAGGCGAGTGCGAGCTCTTTATGCTTGAACCATTTTGCAATAATTTTATTGATGACAACATAAAATGTTTCCGCGCCGAGTCCGAAAATCAACCGCCCCAGGATCATCATTTTTAAAGAGGGTGACATGTTTTTTAAAAAGTTACTAAAAAGAGAGAATCCAACACCCCCTTCACGAAACACACTGGATGCGCCGTAAGCGGTGAGTAAGGCACCAGAAGCCATGAATGCGAAGAAGGTCAACGCGGTTTTTCGAATGCCCCAGCGATCGAGTAAAATGCCGCCCAAAAAAGCCATGAGCAGAATAGAATTTGTAAATGAATAGGCGCCGTACATGGTGCCGTATTCCGCATTTGTGATCCCGGTTTCTGCCTGTAATGTGGATTTGACGCCTGAGTAGACGTCATAGAAATAGTAGCTCGCGAACATGACGATACTGATCATCACTAACGCGCCCCATCGCATCAGTGCGGTGGGTGTTTCTTGCGTGTGGTTGGGCTGATTCATAAAGCTCCCGATTCATCAAAATTAATTTTAACAACTCTTAAGATACTGAAAAAAATGAGAGGATTCAAAGAAGAAAATGATCATGCCGGATTGGAAAATCCATTTAATAAAAGGGCCACATTTAATAAAAGGGCCACAGATAAACACGGATGAAGCACGGATAAAATGAAATGAGTGAAAAAAATAGCCATTATGATCTGATCCGTTTTTCAAGGTTATATTATTGAACTGGAAGTGTTGATAAAGCACAATTCGAAAGATGCGCTCCAATTGTTAGTCGCATTGAAAACGACTTGACTGACAGTCGGACTGTTCACCAGTTCCGGAAAAAGGAAAAATTGAGTGCAAGCGTCTCATCATTTGAAATCGGTTTGCATCCGTGAAAATCCGTGGCGAATTTATATTTGTTGATTAGGTCTCCCCTCTCAAAACAGTATAGAGCCTAAAAAAACCTCAGGGAGAATTCACTCTTCCCGGAGGTATAAACGTTATTTATCCTGTAAGGCGATGACGGACAATTCGCCTGATTGCAGAGATCGAATGGCGTTCACTGCGGCCCAGGCTGCTGATAGTGTGGTCAGGCAGGGAATCTGATGCGCAAGAGCCACTCGTCCGATATTATACTCATCAAATCGTGAGACTTTGCCCAGAGGTGTATTGACAATCAGATGGATTTCTTTATTGATAATCATGTCCACTGAATTCGGACGGCCCTGATCCACCTTATAGATTTCCTTGCATGGAATTCCTGCTTTTCGAAAAGCCTGCTTTGTGCCTGAAGTGGCCACAATGCCGAATCCCATCTCATATAGCTGCCGGGCAATGGGAATGGCCCTATCCTTGTCATTGTTGTTTACGCTGATGAAGACATTCCCTTCAATTGGCAGGGTATGCCCGGTCGCGATAATGGCCTTGGCAAACGCGCCCCCGAAATCGTTGTCCAGGCCCATGACCTCACCGGTGGATCGCATCTCAGGTCCGAGATAGGTTTGCACATTTGGGAATTTGATAAATGGGAAGACGGGTGATTTAACGGCCACACGGTTTTTCATGTCCAAAGAGAGGTTGTCAAATTCCTTTAATTTCTTACCTGCTATCACCTTGGCAGCGATCTTGGCCCAGGGCACTCCAGTTGCCTTACTTACGAATGGTACGGTTCGTGACGCTCTGGGATTGACTTCCAGTACATAAATCTGACCACCTTGCATGGCGAATTGCACATTGATCAGACCCTTGACGTCCAGCGTCTCCGCGAGCAAAATAGTCTGATCGCAAATGGATTTATAATCCTCATCGCTGATCATGTAGGGCGGGAGCACGCAAGAGCTGTCCCCAGAGTGAATTCCGGCTTCTTCAATATGCTGCATGAATCCGCAGATTAGAGTGTCTGTGCCATCGCAGATGGCGTCCACATCAAATTCGAAGGTATCCTCAAGAAATTTGTCCACCAGGATCGGATGATCGGGCGAGACGGAGGCCGCTTCAGCGATGTACCGTTCCAGCGATTTCTCATCATATACGATTTCCATGGCCCGTCCGCCGAGTACATAAGAGGGGCGCACGAGTACGGGGTAACCGATGCGGTCCGCGGTTTTCTTGGCCTCTTCAAAAGTGAAAGCGGTACCCCAATCAGGTATCTTGATGGGCATGCTTTTAATCAGGGCACCGAACCGTTCACGGTCTTCGGCAAGATCAATGGATTCCGGTGACGTTCCCAGAATTGGTACGCCGGCCGCTTCCAATGGTTTGGACAGTTTGAGCGGGGTCTGGCCTCCAAACTGGACAATCACACCCAGGGGCTTTTCAAATTCCACGACATGCAGCACATCCTCAAACGTGAGGGGCTCGAAGTACAACTTATCCGCGGTGTCATAATCCGTAGAAACCGTCTCAGGATTGTTGTTGATCATGATGGTTTCGAAGCCCTCTTCGCGCAGGGCCATGACCGCATGTACACAGCAATAGTCGAATTCAATGCCCTGACCGATCCGATTGGGGCCGCTGCCGAGAATAATAATTTTGGGCCGGTCCGAACTGCGGGCTTCATTTTCCTGCTCGTAGGTACCGTAAAGATACGACGTTTCCGATTCAAATTCCGCCGCGCAAGTATCCACGATTTTATAAACCGGCTTTAAGTTTTGATCTTGTCGCATTGATCTGATTTCCGACGCCGTTGTGAACGTTAAATCCGCAAGCCGATTGTCTGAGAAACCGGACCTTTTAGCACGCAATAGTGCGCCTTTTGCTTTCAAACCGTTTTTGCGGATTTGATCTTCCTCATCAATGATGGATTGAATTTGACTCAAAAACCATGGATCAATCCCGGTCAGTTTATAGAGCTTCTCCAGCATCATGCCGCGCCGCATGGCTTCGGCAAGGTAAAAGATGCGCTGATCGGTTGGAAACTTTAGATTTTCCTCCATCTCCCCCTGAGTCACTTCGCGATCAAATTCCAATCCATAGACATCGTTCTCCAATGAACGAAGACCTTTTTGAAAGGCTTCCTTAAAAGTGCGTCCGATGGCCATGGTTTCGCCCACGGATTTCATCTGCGTGCCGAGAAGGGGTTTTGTTTGGGGGAATTTTTCAAAGTTCCAACGCGGTATTTTACATACCACATAATCGATGGTGGGTTCGAATGACGCCGGGGTTTTACCTGTGATGTCATTCATAATCTCATCCAGCGTCAATCCCACAGCCAGTTGCGCAGCGATCTTTGCGATAGGGAATCCCGTGGCTTTGGAGGCGAGTGCTGAGCTGCGCGACACACGCGGATTCATCTCAATCACGACCATCCTGCCCGTCTTTGGATCCACACCGAATTGAATGTTGGATCCACCCGTTTCCACGCCAATTTCACGGATAATTGCTACCGATGCATCCCGCATGAGCTGATATTCACGATCTGTCAGCGTCTGGATCGGTGCGACGGTGATTGAATCCCCGGTATGAACTCCCATCGCGTCCAGATTCTCGATGGAACAAATAATGACCACATTGTCCTTCAGATCGCGCATGACTTCGAGTTCGAATTCTTTCCATCCGATAATCGACTCTTCGATGAGTACTTCACCGATCGGACTGCAGTCAAGACCCCAGCGGATTTGTTCGCGATATTCCTCAACATTATAAGCAATGCTGCCGCCCGTGCCTCCGAGTGTATACGCAGGGCGAATTATAGCGGGAAAGCCCACCAACTTCACCAGATCCATTGCCTCATCTACTGTGTGTGCAAACCCGCCCTTGGGCAAATCCAGTCCGATCTTGATCATCGCATCCTTGAAGAGTTCGCGATCCTCAGCCTTTTGAATCGCTTCAAGCTGTGCTCCGATTAGTATCACTCCCTGTTCCTTGAGGAATCCGGATTTGGCCAACCCCACCGTGATATTCAAAGCAGTTTGACCGCCCATGGTGGGGAGCAATGCATCCGGTTTTTCTTTCCGGATAATCTTTTCCACGGTATCGACTGTGAGGGGCTCGACATAGGTTCTGTCCGACAGTTCCGGATCGGTCATAATGGTTGCGGGATTGGAATTCACTAGAATGGTCGTGTATCCCAGTTTCTTCAGGGCCTTCATGGCCTGTGTGCCGGAGTAGTCGAATTCGCAGGCCTGACCAATCACAATAGGGCCTGATCCTATAATTATAATTTTTTTAATGTCGGTACGTTTGGGCATAGTATCCGTTTATTAATTTATATGGTTGACAATCTTTATTATTGAACATAAATGATGTACTTTTCTTTGGCGCAAATAAAAGTACTCCCGCTTTGCGGGATCAATTTTTAATATCCCCTCTTGTAGAAGACAAAAAAAACATGCCTTTTCGGAAGCGCCCGATCATTTATGTTCTTACACATAATGAAACGTTCAATCCACACTTCCCGACCACCTGGACTTTCCGGGGAAAAGAATCCGGAAAGTAAGCCCCTCTTCTGCATAACGATGCTAGTGAACATCAATGTATGCTCGAAAAGGCGATTCCATTCCACACCACACCACACCATATTATGCATTCTGCATCATTTTCTTAAACGTCCTAAAAAGATACAGCGAATCATGGGGGCCGGGGCTGGCTTCGGGGTGACATTGCACGGAGAAGATCGGCAGTTCCTTATGCCGGACACCTTCAATGGTTTTATCATTCAAATTGACATGTGTGATTTCCATGCCAGTGCCTTTGAGTGAATCCGGATCAACTGCAAAGTTATGGTTCTGCGAGGTGATTTCAATTTCTCCGGTCTCCAACCGCTTCACAGGATGATTGCAGCCATGGTGTCCGAATTTCAGTTTATAGGTTTTCGCGCCGATAGCCAATCCTAAAATCTGATGGCCGAGGCAAATCCCGAATATAGGAACCTTTCCGATCAGTTCCTTCACATTCCGAACCGCATAATCCACTGCTGTGGGATCGCCAGGGCCGTTCGAGAGAAACACCCCATCCGGCTGCATTTCCATTACCCTTTCAGCCGGAGTAGAAGCGGTTACGACCGTGACTTTCATTCCAAATGAAGTGAGTAGGCGCAGGATATTGTGCTTGATTCCAAAATCGTAGGCCACTACGTGATGGGTGGATTGCGCTTCGTCCGTCAGATTTTCATAATACCAGTTCTGGGGTGTGGAGACTTCCCAAACCTGCTGTTCTTCCACAGTCACGTATTGTACGAGATCGCGTCCCTCAATCTGAGGATGGGCTGCCAGTTCAACTTTCAGATCTTCCAGCTTGCGATCCTCAGCACACAGAACACCCATCATACTTCCTTTAGACCGGATATGCCGAGTGAGCATCCTTGTGTCAATCTGCTCTATTCCCGGGATGTTGTGTTCTTTGAGATAATCATTCAGCGAACCGGTAGATCGGTAATTACTCGGCGCACGGCAAAGCTCTCTGACCACATATCCTTCCACGTGGGGTTTGAGAGATTCCATGTCTTCTGCATTGATCCCGTAATTGCCAATATGTGGATAGGTCATGGTGACAATCTGACCTTTATAGGAAGGATCGGTGAGAATCTCCTGATATCCGGTCATACCGGTATTGAAAACTACTTCACCAATCGCTGTGGTTTTTGCTCCGAATCCATCGCCTTCAAACAAGGTTCCATCTTCGAGTAGCAAAACTGCTCGCATTTATTTTATCCTATGATTGTGCCAGCCGGAATGATTGCATTCTTCGGAATGATTACAATGCCGTCCCGGATGACATAGTTCGATTCCCGGACTTCCTCCGCACGATTCCTGTCAAGAATCTGTACACCATCGCCCAGCCGTGCGTTTTTGTCAATAATAGCTCTCTCGATCACACTGTCTTTTCCAATCCCCACAGCGGGCCGTCCGAGCACCAGATTCTCTTCCAGATCCTCCGCGGTTTCATAATAATCCGCGCCCATGACCACAGAGTGAAGTACTTTCGCACCCGTGTGAATCCGCCCTCGAATACCGATCATGGAATCCTCGATAAAGGATTCTTCCAGGATGGCCCCTTCATTGATGATGGATCGGCAGATATGGCATCCCGCCACTTTGGCGCCGGGCAGGTAACGCGGCCGAGTATAGATCGGACGCTTGCTCTCGTAAAAATTAAATTTCGGCATGGGGCTGACCAGGTCCATCATGGTTTGAAAAAAGGATCCAATGGTTCCGATGTCTTCCCAATAGCCGTCGAACAAATATCCAAATACTTTTTTATGGCGAATCGCATAGGGGATGACACCCTTGCCGAAATCTTCATGTTCACATTCAGTCAGCACATCTTCCAATACTTTGCGGTTGAAAACATAAATACCCATGGATCCGATAAAGGGGGTTTCATCCGGATCGAATCCCAACTTTCGCATCCAGTCCGGCGGCGCGTGATAGGGGTCAAGCTCTTTGTCCTCTTTCGGCTTTTCGATGAAATCCGTGATGATCGATTTGTCATTCATCTTCAGGATTCCAAATCCCGATGCCTGTTCCTTAACGACAGGCAGTACGCCGACTGTGATATCGGCGCCTTTTTCCTTGTGAAACTCAATGAGCTTGCTGTAATCCATCGAATAGAGATGATCGCCTGCGAGGATCAAGTGATAATCGTAGGTCTTGGCATTGAAATAACGAAACATCTGACGGACTGAATCCGCAGTGCCCTGATACCAGTTTTTACTGTCAGGAGTTTGCTGAGCGGCAAGGATCTGAACAAATCCTTCCGAAAAGGGAGCAAAAAAGTAAGTGTGCGTGATGTGCCGGTTTAATGAGACGGAATTGAACTGGGTAAGCACGAACATTTTTCGAATGCCCGAATTGATACAATTGCTGATCGGAATGTCGATCAGCCTGAATTTACCCGCGATGGGTACAGCTGGTTTCGCCCGATTTTCAGTCAGTGGCCAAAGACGCGAACCCGCGCCTCCTGCCATGATCACACTCGCGACATTCTCGTTCATTTGATATCTCCCATCCGTTTGGAGATCATTTTAATGTTCTCCGTTCGAGTTCACGGTTGGATGTTCATCCATACGTTCTTCCTTCTTTGGATCGGCCGAATTGTTATATCCACGTTTTTCCCAATATCCCAGCTCTTCATCTACAGTTACCCGGATTTCTGTAAGCCACATGGCGCTCTTGTATCCGTATTTCTCCGGTATGACAGCCCGGATGGGTCCACCCAATTTATTGTCGAGTCGTTTGCCTTCCCAGCGAAATGCGAGCATATCCACGCCACTCAAACATTCCGAGATTGGCAGGGAAGTGCTGTACCCGTCCGCTGCGAGGAATGACAGAAATTTAGCATCCGCATTCAACTTGATCTGCTCCAAAAAGGTGCGAATCAGCACACCGGTCCAGCGATTCTTCTGATGTGACCAGCCTGTCACGCAATGAAAGTCCGATAAGACCTGGACAGTATCCAGATCCAAAATTTGATTATAGGTAAAGGTAGCCGAATCCTCAATAGTGCCGGTCACGGTGAGAGACCAGTTTTCTTCGTCCAGCTCCGGAATGTCCCCAATGCGCAGAATGGGGAAATTATCCACTTTTCTCTGGCCGGAGGGTAAGGTGCTTTCAGATTCAACAACTTGCTGAGACACGGCGGAGCAGCTTGTCATCGACATCCACAACAGAATGTGGAGCAGAAGAATTCCCTGTTTTTTCCATGAAATTTTCATGATTTTACCTGCCTCATCAAATCTGTGAAAACAATCAGGTTAATATACCAAAACCCCATCTGTTATTCAAGGAAAACCACATCCGCCTTTCCACGCACCCAAAAAAAAGCCCCTCAATCAATTAAAATGAAAGAAGGGAAGTTCTTGTGTCCACAAAAAAACAGAACCTCACTTCTCAGCTTTCAACCTTTCATTTCTATCAGCCACTTGAAGTTTTTCAATGGTCTCATCCAGATCGCCAGTCAGAATTTCCTGAAGGCGGTAGAGTGTCAAATTAATGCGATGATCTGTGACTCTGCCTTGAGGATAATTGTATGTTCGAATTTTCGCGCTGCGATCGCCTGAGCCGATCATGGACCGCCTGCTCTTGGCAAGTTTTTCTTCTTCCGCCTTCTGCTTGAGATCATATAGCCGGGCGCGCAGAACTTTGAATGCCTTCGCTTTGTTTTTGTGCTGTGATTTTTCGTCCTGACAGGTGACGACCAAACCGGTTGGCTGATGTGTGATGCGCACGGCCGAATCCGTCGTGTTCACGCTCTGTCCACCCGGTCCGGATGAACGAAACACATCCACGCGCAAATCATTGGGATCGATCTCGATGTCCATGTCCGCAGCTTCCGTCAAAACTACAACTGAAGCGGCTGAAGTGTGGACGCGACCGCTGGTTTCGGTTGCAGGCACGCGCTGCACGCGATGCACACCGCTTTCATATTTCATTCGTCCATAAGCCATTTCTCCGGATACAGCGAATGTAACCTCTTTAAATCCACCCAAACCGGTTGGATTTGAGCTCAGGGTCTCTGCTTTCCATCCCTGCTTTTCGATATATTTTGAGTACATCCGGTATAGATCGCCAGCGAAAAGCGCGGCTTCTTCACCGCCTGTACCTGCGCGGATTTCCATAATGGCGTTTTTCGAATCATTCGGATCTTTGGGGATGAGCATGAGTTTAAGTTCTTGCTCCAACACCTCAAGCCGGGATTCATTCTCTTCCAGATCCTCGCGCGCCAGTTCTTTCATGTCTGCTTCCGATGCGGAGTCCAGAATTTCCCGCGCCTCCTGAATCTGCTCCATCACGCTCTGATACAATTTTGCTTTTTGCACCACTGGTGTTAAGGATTTGTGTTCTATAGAAAGACGCGTCAATTCCTGAGTGTTCTTTAGGATATCCGGATTTTCGAGATCTTTTTCAATCTCCTGGATTTGGGCCAGCAGACGCTCGATTTTATCCATCATGTGATTTTTTTCAGCCATATAATCCATTCAGACTGTTTTGGTCCACAATTCTACTGAAGGATCTAATTTCATGCCCAGGGACGCCTTGAGCGCAACGAGCGCAACTTCGAGCTGTTTGTCATCCGGCTCTTTCGTTGTGATGCGCTGAAGCCAAAGGCCGGGAGCGGTGAGGGTAGAAGCAATCCATCGTCCCCATTTTTTGGTTGAAAACTGAATGACTTCGTATGAAATGCCACCTATCACAGGGATGAATAAAAACCGGATCAACCGATCCGTGATCTGATCGGGCCGGCCAAGTGTGATGAAGACAAGGATTGAAACCATCATGACCACCAGAAGAAAGCTGGTACCGCAACGCGGATGATGTGTTGTAAATGGCTTTACATCCCCAACGGTTAATGGCTGACCTGCTTCAAACGCGAAGATGGATTTGTGTTCCGCGCCGTGATAGGCGAAGATGCGTTGGATCTCTTTCCATAAACTGATCAGTATGAGGTAGAGGAGGAAGATAGTCATTCGAATGCCGCCGTCGATTAAATTAAAGAGCACACCGTCTTTCACACCTGTCCATTCAGTCAGAAGGAGTGGCACATAAAAGAAGAGAACAAATCCCAGCCCCATAGACATAATCAGAGTGCCAGCCAAAAGAAGTTTGTTTTGGCTGTCTGATTTGGGTTTGTCCTTTTTCTTTTCGTCTTCCACTTCGGCCATGGCGACTTCACTTGAGAAATTTAACGCGCGAATTCCAAGCACAAGCGATTCGATCAGAACCACACCGCCGCGAATTAGCGGCAGTCCCAGAATACGGACTTTCTTGGTTAACGACACAAAAGGGTCTTTTTTTACAACAATTTGATCATCCGGTTTACGTACCGCAACAGCAACAAACTCCGGAGATCGCATCATCACACCTTCGATGACTGCCTGTCCGCCTACTTTAATCGTTTTATTTTCTTTTGTCATGTATCAAGGTTTCCATTTAAGAAAAAAGCGGAATAACAGTCCCGCAGGCTGGTATTCCGCTTTTCTTGTAGAAAAGGGGGCTATTCTGATTTTGTAGTCTTCTCTTCAGCAGCGTCTTTATTTTCCAGTTTATATTTACGTCGGAATTTTTCTACGCGGCCGGCTGTATCCACCAGTTTCTGCTTTCCGGTAAAGAAAGGATGGCATGCCGAGCAGATTTCAATATGTACATCACCCACAGTCGTCCTTGTTGTGAAGGAGTTGCCACAGGCGCAGACTATTGACGCTTCTTTATATTCAGGATGTATATCGTTCTTCAATTTATTTCCTCCGATCGTCATTACTAAACGCGATCAAAAATATAATGAAATGATGGATTGAATGCAAGAAAAAAGTCCACATCCATTTTAATTATAATTGCATTTATGAATTCATGGACATGATGAATTCTTTGTTGTTTCTTGTGTTGCGCAGTTTTTCCAACAGGAATTCCATGGCTTCGGTCATATTGAGTTCGTTTAACAGTTTGCGCAGAACCCAGATCCGGCTAAGCTCTTTGTCTGTTAAGAGCAGTTCTTCTTTACGAGTGCCGGATTTGTTGATATCAATAGCCGGGAAGATACGCCTGTCAGAGAGCGCCCGGTTCAATTGCAATTCCATATTACCCGTACCCTTAAACTCTTCGAAGATGACTTCATCCATGCGGCTGCCCGTATCGATCAGGGCGGTGGCCATGATGGTCAGACTACCACCTTCTTCGACATTTCGGGCTGCGCCGAAGAAACGTTTCGGCCGATGCAGTGCGTTTGAATCCACACCACCGGAGAGAATTTTACCGGAATGAGGCACAACCGTATTGTGAGCACGCGCCAAACGTGTGATGGAATCCAGAAGAATTACGACATCATGACCATACTCCACGAGACGTTTCGCCTTCTCAAGAACCATATCTGCAACTTGTACATGTCGTTCTGCCGGCTCGTCAAAAGTCGAACTTACCACCTCTGCTTTTACAGAACGCTTCATGTCCGTCACTTCTTCCGGGCGCTCATCAATCAGCAGTACAATTAACTTGCATTCCGGATGATTCTTAGTGATGGCATTGGCAATCTTTTGAAGAACAATGGTTTTACCGGTCCGGGGCTGGGCTACGATCAGGCCGCGTTGGCCCTTGCCAATCGGTGTGAGTAAATCCATGACGCGTGTAGTGTAATCTTTTGAGTTGATTTCGAGATTGATCTTTTCATCAGGATAAAGAGGTGTCAGGTTGTCAAAGAGGATTTTGGATTTTGCCTCTTCCGGATCTTCATAATTGATCGCTTCCACCTTGATCAGGGCAAAGAAACGCTCGTTGTCTTTTGGCGGTCTGATTTGTCCTGAAACAATATCCCCGGTGCGCAGACTGAATCGTTTGATCTGTGACGGCGACACATATATGTCATCCGGGCCGGGCAGATAGTTGGTATCCGAGCTGCGTAGAAATCCATACCCATCCGGCAGGATTTCGAGTACCCCTTCGGAGAAGATGTTACCATCCTTCTCGGTCTGTGTCTCAAGGATTTTAAAAATTAATTCCTGTTTTCGAAGTCCGCTATATCCTGGCACATCCATTTCCTGCGCCAGATCGGAAAGTTCAGAAATTTTCATTGTCTGTAATTCGACAATATGCATTGAGATGCCTCCTCATTCAATAATCATATAATTCAGAAATTGCCCTTGCAGGGCCGACTGATTATTTGACGTATTTTTATAAATTTTCTTTAATGGTTATATTAAAGCCGCTCGATTTGCGGATTGAAAAACTGTTTGAAGGATTGTTCTGTGTGACAATCTGTGTGTTTTATTTGTTTTTACGAGCCTCGCTTTCTGTTCTGACGTGGATTATGTTATTTTCAAAATGATGTACGCTCTGTCAGAATCAGAGATGGTTCTTATATGACAGATAAATGCCACCTGTCACATGTAGTGATGCAATACAAAAAAAGATACAACAAATTTCAAATGACTATTCATACGATGTATTTTGGATAGGATAGATATTCAGTTAATGAGTTTTTGGAGCTTTTAGTGCTGGAACGATTTTACTGATATACATTTCCGTGTTGGCACATCGTCTTTATTGATCCGGATGAAATTACAGAAAAAAATCATGTTTGTCAAGGGTTTTGTATAATGTATGACAATTTAGTAAAATGTTCAGTTCTGAATTGATCATCTCTGCACACATAGGTGTGCGTCATCTTTGGCTGAAATGGGGTTAAGTGAGCACATATCCTGTAATAAAAAAATTAATTTGAGGTTAACGATTTCTATATTGATTAAAACAGTAATTTAACTTTAAAATGTGCCTTTCCATCAGTAAAATATGAATATCCCGTTCATATTTATCACATAACGAAAGGAGCTCGTCATGCAGTTTTCAAATC
>JABMRT010000092.1 GCA_013202295.1 Candidatus Zhuqueibacterota bacterium | reverse complement strand
ATATCAAGAAAATTGAAAAATAGTATCGTATTGGATGTGCCCGGTATTTTAATCGTATCGGGCACATTTAATTTCCAACGTACAAGATGAATAAATCCCCATGTTTTCCGCTTGACATTGTCACACCTTCAAATTATTTTAATCTAACCAATTTATCCAGAATCCATGCAAGAGGGGATGTTGTTATGAATAAACAATTGGTCATGACTCTCACAGGTCCGGATCGTGTCGGTCTGGTCGAGCATATTACCAAACGGGTGCTTGAATTCAATGGAAATGTTGAAGATAGCCGGATGGCACAACTGGGTGGTGTGTTTGCGATTTTAATTATGATTTCTGTGCCTGAATCAAAATTAGAAGGATTGCAGGATTGCCTGACCTCACTCAGAGAAGATGGATTTAAAGTCACAACCGCTCCGGCTGAGGAAGGGGATAGCACGAAATATTCAGGATGGATTCCCTGTCAAATTGAAGTGAATGGCGCGGATCATGAAGGCATTGTGCATACGATTACGAGACAACTCGCAACGCTGGGTGTGAATATCGAAAGTATGGATACCCATATGATTAAAGCTCCCATGAGCGGCACTCCGCTCTTTATGATGAAAGCGGTGATTCTTGTGCCTCCAGCGATAAAAATGTCCGAATTAATTCACGAGTTGAAACCAATTGGTGATGATTTAAATGTGGATGTAGAAATAGAACCGTTTAAATGTTAGTGTCAGAAATTATGCGTTTTTCTCCATATTGGCCAACAGGACATCCAGTCCTCTGAGATAACTTTCTTTACCCAAACCGCTGATCTGATCAATGCAAATATCCTTGATCACGGATGTTTTTCTGAAAGATTCCCGTTTATGAATATCCGACAAATGCACTTCAACGGCAGGAATGTTGATTCCCGCAATGGCATCACGGATTGCGATGCTGTAATGGGTAAACGCTCCTGGATTAATCACAAGTCCGTTTGCCGTGTTCCGCTTGTCATGTAGGAAATCAATGATCTCACCTTCATGGTTTGATTGAAAGAAAAGGGCATCGACTTCTTTTGAGTAGGCATAGAGTAAAATCTCACGATTCAGATCGTCCAATGTCATGGTTCCATAGACTTCGGGTTCACGTTCACCCAGAAGATTTAAATTCGGTCCATGAACGATCAGAATAAGCGGTCTTTCATTTCCGGAGTTCATTGAGCCATCCCTTGATTTCATCAGTTGCATCCTGCACAGTTTGTATTACGGTGCTTCCAATCGCATCCAATAACACAAGATTAAGACCTGCAGCGGTTTGTTTTTTATCCAGCGCCATCTTGGCTTGAAGTTGATCCGCCTCCAGATTCTCAGGTAGAGGGGGAAGTTCAAATCGTCCAATAAGTTTGTGAATGCGTTCGTATTGGTTTGAATCCAGCAAATCGAAACGCATAGATACCCAGGCCGCCCAATCCAAGCCATACACAACAGCTTCGCCATGCCGAAAATAATCATATCCGGTGACCGCTTCAAGTGCATGACACAGAGTGTGTCCGAAATTCAGGATGCGGCGCAATCCGCCTTCTTTTTCATCTGCACTGACGACATCGGCTTTGATCTGGCAGCACATTGCCAGCATGGATGATACCTGGTCCATATCTGAAAGAGAAAAGAGCGACTCAAGGTTCTGTTCGATCGTTTCAAAGAATTCGACATCCCGGATCAGACCGTACTTCAAGACCTCGCCCAGTCCGCCCCACATATCCCGCACGCTCAATGTCTTCAGCGCATCCGGATCGATCAATACACCAAGAGGCTGGTGAAACGCGCCGATCAGGTTCTTTCCCAAAATATGATTGATGCCCGTTTTTCCGCCGACGCTGCTATCTACCTGTGCCAGAAGGGTGGTTGGAATTTGTATAAAACCGATACCGCGAAGATAGGTCGCAGCCACAAATCCAGCCAAATCGCCTACAACACCGCCGCCAAGTGCAATGACCAGACTGTCCCTTTTTAATCCGGCCTTAAGCATTTTTGTATGAAGCTTTTCCAAATATTGATAGGATTTAGAATCCTCGCCTGCCGGCACAGTAAAAAGGAAAGTCGTATATCCAGCTGCGGATAGATGATCTAGAACCGATTGACCATACAGCTTGGATACGGTTTCATCCGTGATGAGAGCCACTTCCCTCGAATCGGAAAATCCCTGGATAATAGGCGCGATCTGGTTCAGAATTCCCGGTTTGATATGTATGGGATAGGAACGCGCACCCAGATCTACTGTGACGGTATTCATCGGTAAAACCCCAGATAGCCGGCCAACGCGTCTGCCACGTTTTCCGGATCGATTTCATGATTGAGATGGAAGGTGAGATTGGCCTCCTGGTAACGTGCCCGTCTTTGATTGAGCAACTCATCGATTCGGGCCAGGCGTTCAGATTGATCACTTTCCTGAACAAGCGGACGGTCCTTCTTTCTAACCAGCCTTGATTCAATGATGCTGGGCGGATAGGAAAGGCAGATTGTATTGCCGGATTCGGTGATGATCTTCCAATTCTCATCATTCATCACTGCGCCACCGCCAAGTGAGATCACATGGCCTTGCAATGAGGCTGCATGAAGAATGGCCTTTTTTTCCAGCATACGAAAATGCGGTTCTCCGAATTTTTCGAAGATTTCTGGAATCGATAAGCTGGCCTCTTTGACAATCCAATCATCCGTATCAAGAAAAGACATGCCAAGCCGTTGGGCAAGCAATAGGCCCACGCGGGTTTTTCCGCTGCACATGAATCCCATTAAATATACATTACGTTTCACAGTTTTGTCCGTTTTTGTTCCATTAAATTCCTGGCCATTTCAAAGACATGATCGAACAGATCCGATGGAAGTGTTCGGTTAAGAAAAATCGCATCGGCTTCAATGGCTTGGGCCACGAGCATGGACAAACCGGATATGGGGATGGCTCCGGCTTGTCGGGCATCTGAAAGAAGACGTGTTTCCAACGGGGTGTAAACCATGTCAAATACCCATGTGCCTTTCTGAATACAAGACGGATCAGGCAACGGCGTTTTATCCACATTCGGCCACATGCCCACTGGAGATGCGTTGATGACAAGATCCGCTTCCTTAACACGAGATTCCAAATCGCCAGATCCAATAGATCCAAACCCGAGCGAAAGCGAATGGAACTGTTTGAAATGCGAGACCAAAGCATCCGCTTTTTCAGGATATAAATCAAAGATTGTGCACCCGGCCATTCCAAATCGGGCGACAGCTTCCAGTCCAGCGCGGGCCGCACCACCAGCGCCAATGAGGACTGCTTTTCCATCCGATGCAAAACCTTCCCGTTTCAAAGCGGCCATACATCCAAGCACATCGGTATTGTATCCGATCAATTGATTGCCATACAGATGCACCGTATTGACTGCGCCGATATTTTGAGCGGGTGGATCAATGCGATCCAACAGCGACATAATCGTTTCTTTATGGGGAATTGTCACATTAAACCCGGGACGTTGATTTTGACGCGCATCCAGAATAAAATCAGATAATTCATCTGAGCTTACATGAACCGCAGTATAATCGGCTTCTAGTCCAATATATGTAAACACCGCTTTGTGGATGGGAGGTGAAATAGAATGTGCAACAGGGTCACCAATCACACAGTAAGGCTTATTCGTCATGTGTTAATTCCTTGATCGTGTGGAAAAAACCGGGGTGTGAGGTCTCAGCATTTTCGGCATCCAGAATTTCTGTGGAACCCGTGGCTATCAGGCCAGCCACAGCAAAAGCCATGGCAATACGATGATCGTGACAGGTCTCGATCTGGGCACCGCACAGCGATTGAGGCCCTTCGATTTCGAATCCATCTTCGAAGGTTGTAATTTGAACGCCCATTTCTTTGAGTCCTTTTTCAATAACGGTAATACGATCGCTTTCCTTCACACGAAGTTCTCTGGCATCGTGAACGATGGTTCGCCCTTCGGCCTGAGTGGCTGCAATTGCCAGGATGGGCAGTTCGTCGATTAAACGGGGGATTTCGTTTTTTTCAATCACGGTTGCATGCAGGGGGGCACTTCGGATGATCAAATCTGCGCTAGGTTCTCCATTTTGTTCATGATAATTTTGTACCTCAATCTGCGCGCCCATGCGTTCCAAAACATCTATAATACCTGCGCGGGTGGGATTGAGCCCCACATTTTCGATGTAAATTTCAGAATCCGGTACCAAAGAGCCGGCCACGAGGAAGAACGCAGCAGAAGAGATATCTCCGGGAACCCGAACCGGACAGGCTTTCAATTTGGCAGGTCCCTGAAATGTGACTGTGAGGCCATCCCGTTCAACGGGAACGCCAAAGCAGGGGAGCATGCGTTCGGTGTGATCTCTTGATAACTTCGGTTCAGTCACAGAAGTGCGTCCATTGGCAAAAAGCCCAGCCAAAAGCACACATGATTTGACCTGGGCGCTGGCTATCAGTGAGTCATAATGGATGGGGGACAGCGGGCTTCCCTGGATTCTCAGCGGGGCTGTGCCTTCAGGTTGTGCCATAATATGCGCCTGCATCTTTGAAAGAGGATCAAGGATTCGACCCATTGGACGGCTGTTCAGGGATGCATCACCACTCAACCAGGATTCAAAGGATTGAGCGGAAAGAATCCCGGATAGCAGCCGCATAGTTGTGCCGGAATTACCGCAATTCAGCCTGCTCTCAGGTCGTTTCAATCCACTCATTCCCACACCATGCACAAGCAGCCCAAGGGATGTTCCCTCCATCCTTACACCAAGCGCTTTAAGACAAAGCCGTGTATTCAGCACATCCTGCCCATAGGATAAATTGGCAATGGGTGTATCGCCTTCTGCGAGCGCTCCTAGCATAAGCGCTCGATGTGAAATAGATTTGTCACCGGGGAGATTGACCCGACCTGATAATTTTCTGGCTTTTTGGATGGTTTGAATCAATAGTTCCTCACTGTTTCACATGTGCTGTAAATCCAGTTTTCTCAAGTAGCTTCTTGGCCTGTATCCTAATCTGTTCAGTCTCGAATGAGAGTCGGATTGTGCCTGAGTCCCCCTCACGTACTTTTAAGACTTCAATATCCTTTATGTTGATGTTTTTTTCGATCATGGAGGATGCAATCGAGGCAATCTCACCAGGTTTGTCCTCCACCTCTACGGACAAATCGAAATTGGGTCTTAGGAATCCTTTGGTATCACGCGGGATCGAGAGTCGCGCAGAAGCGGCGCTTTCGAATAGCTTTGCCATTTCATCATGAACGAGATGGCTTTTCAATGACTTCAACTCATCAATGATTCCATCAAGTAACTGACAGATATTGTCTTGATTCGTTTCAAAAATATCGCGCCACATCTCATAGGGACTTGATGCAATCCGAGTCATATCACGAAAACCGCCTGCGGCCAGTTTAAGATAGGCCGATGATTCATCCTGACTTTTGGATACGAGATTCATTAATGCAATTGAAACAATCTGCGGTAAATGACTGACAGTTGCCGCGACACGATCATGTAGATCCGGGGGCAATAAAAGTACTTTCGCACCTGTCGTTTCAAGAAGATTTCCGAGACTCTGGATTTTCTCCTCCGGCGTATTTTGAGCGGGGGACAGGACATAGACCGCATTCTCAAACAAGAACCGATCCGCCCAGGATATACCTTTGCCCTCATTACCCGCCATAGGATGTCCGCCAATAAAATATTTATCCAAAGCAAAGCAGCTCTCGGCTTTGTTCACAATAATTTGCTTCGTGCTTCCCACATCAGTAACTACCGTGCCTGGTTGAATATGCTGTGCGATGAAGGGGATGTATTCGAGTATGAGAGAAATGGAAGTACAGATAAAGACTAAATCAGCTTCAGCTAATCCTTTCTCGATTTCATGATGAGGATATCCGATGTCAATGGCTCCCATTTCGAGTGCTTTTTCAATGGTTTTTGGACTCGAAACTCCAGTGATGCGTAATTTCGGATTTTTTCGCTTTAAAGCAAGCCCCAGAGAGCCGCCAATTACACCCACGCCAACGATCGTAATATTTTTAAAGAAATCTGACAAATTGTCTCCGAAAATGAAATCGTGGTTGAATCAGTTCTATTGATCCAGTGATTTAAAGACTTTTGACTGAGTGTCTCGTGAAATCTCCATAATTTGTTGGAAAAGCATTGACAGCTTTTCCGAATCAATTCCCTCATGAGGTTGTTTCAAAACATAAGAGATTACATCAGTTTCGCGAGAGTCATCACGTATGGGGATATCGTTATCTTTTTTGAATCGCGCAATTTCCTGAACCCTTTCCATCCGGGTTTTAATCAGGCCTACCAGTTCTGCATCCAAACGATGTATCTCCTTACGAAGCGATTCAAGACGATCAGGCATTTCTCCTCCGGCTATCAATGTGAAAAAGGCCCACAAAGGGATGCGGGCCTGATTTCAGAAAATTGAATACTTTATCTCAAAGAAATCACACCCAAGAACTTACCAAAGTATAATACAAATATTGGTAAAATATTTCGATGATAAATTTCATAGCACAAAAATTATTCCAGAAAAAATTATCATTTAGTAAATTTAATTATACTTAAAAATAAAGTCAAGCATTAATCATTTATCCAAATGATTATCTCTTAAGTAATTATTCATGAAGAAAAAAATCAAAAACCATCTCCCGCATTCTATTCATGTTCATCCACCAAATATATTTCTTGCAAAAAACCTCTATTTTCATTACTTTTTCAACTAGCTATTTATAAGAAATATATGTGTGTTTATCATTGTGAAGCAGGATTGAATTGTGAATACACTAATCCGCTTCTTTTTCGAATCGTATTTTGATTCTCATAGATGATGTTATTGAAAATAAGTAATACATTGAATTCAATTTCGAATATTCGATCTCACATTCGTGCCGATTTATGGCTACTATTTGTGACCTTTGTTTGGGGAGCCAGTTTCCCCCTTGTGAAGATAGGTCTTGAAAACTCGAGTCCTTTTTTGTTTCTGTCCATTCGCTTTTTCCTCGGCGGACTGTTGCTTTATTTATTTATGCTTATTCGCAAGATACCTGTGCAATGGCAACTTTACAGAAAAGCCCTTCCGCTTGGAATATTTTTATTCATCGGGATGCAGTTACAGACCGTCGGATTAAAATACACAGAAGCATCCAAATCAGCGTTTATAACAGGGCTTTGTGTGGTTTTTGTCCCAATTCTTGTCGTTTTCATTGAAAAGAAAAAACCAAAGAAAGCATCTGTTATCGGTGTTATCCTGGCAACAATCGGCATATATATTTTTGCAAATCCACTGTCTGGACAATGGAATCGAGGTGATTTATTTACCTTACTTGGTGCAGTCAGTTTTGCTTTTGAAATAATCTTAGTTGAGATGTTAGTAAAACAGGGAGAATCTGAGAGTATTGCATTGTTCACGATTCTATTTACGGCTGCTTTTGCCATGATCGGTTCCATTTTTTTTGAAAAAACATTTATTCATCCATCATATTCATTAATGTTCTCTCTTGGGTTTGTCGCTCTTTTTTGCACAGCTCTCGGATTTCAAATGCAAATGTATTGGCAACCAAAAACCACAGCCACTGCGGCAGGTGTGATTTATACAACCGAACCAGTTTTTGCAGCCTTGTTCGCAATGTGGCTGTTACAGGAAACCCTTGCACCTAAAGCCTGGTTGGGCGCCGGACTTATTATGTCCGGAATGTTAATCGCAGAATTACGCAAGTAGCTTAACTTTTTTAAGAAGGAATAAATCGTGGAAAATGATAAACGAAACCATTCCGAACCAAGAAGACGTGATCAGCGATCAGATTCTCGAATTGATTCGGACGTAAAGCAGGCCATTGAAAAAGCCATGGCATCATTGTTGGATGATTTACAGCCAAGTATTATCACCGGTTTCAATGCTTTTCAACGAAAGCAGGTGTATCGTCATTTCGATACGTTGCCAGAGTTCGGAGTAAAGTCGTATCGTCAAGATGAAGATTCTATCATGAAAATATATCCCGTGGGTGGATTAAAGCGTCTTGCAGAGAAGATAGCTCAGCAGGTGATTATGCAGGGAGAACCTGAGAAACTTCCACCCATGGGTTCGTATGCGCGATTTATTATTCATAGTTATTTACAAGATCGCGGCGGTGTAAAAACCGAAAGCGAGGGTGAAGGAACTGAACGTCATGTGGTGATTTATCCGATTTTTGGACGAACTCTAAAAAAGGCCAAGCGACGCCTGACATAAGGAAATGTTCAAGATACTCTCAATAAAAGGTCTTGATCAAAAGGAGGATCCATGAATAAAAAAGTGCTGGTCGTAGACGATGATGATGTCGTACGCCATACTGTCAAACGAATTCTTGAAGAATTTGGATTTGAGGTTACGAGTGTGAATAGTGGGCAAGCGTGTATTGAAACACTCAAACAGGGTTTCAATGGTCTCATTCTAATGGACATTGTTATGCCTCAAATGGATGGCTGGGAAACCATTGAGGAGATGATTAAAACGGGCAATACAGAGCATAATATTATTTGTATGCTTACAGGGCAGGAAACACCTGATGAGAAAATGGATCAGTTCAAGGAATATGTTTTGGATTACATTAAGAAGCCATTTAAGAACAATGAACTTGTGGCTATTGTAAAACAATATCTTTCATATCTTTGATGTGTCGAACTTTTGCATTTCAACCGTTCAGGGCTGCTATCAACAGGTTCTTGCAAGTTAAAAAAATATTATACACCATGTATAAATTGATTTGGAGTAATATATGGATGTAAAAAAATTAGTAATTATTGGGTCTTCTGCTGGTGGGCCACGCATTTTGAAAGAGTTGTTTGATGGACTTCCAAGGTTAAATGGTGTGATCATTATTGTACAACATATGCCGAAGTTTATCAACGAATCCCTTTGTGACACGATCAATGAATATACACAGATGGATGTCCGTTTGGTGGAAGATGGTATCCCTTTAGAAAATCATTCGATTTATATTGCACCAAGTGAGAAACATATAAAGCTCATCAGTGATGAATCATTTCAATTATTTGACGGAGAGCGTAATAATTATGTCAAGCCCTCCATTGATGTTGTGATGCAATCCATCGAAGAAAATAAATTTGAGCAATTGATGGGTATTATTTTAACGGGAATGGGACGGGATGGCGCCGAAGGAATCAAATATTTAAAAACCCTCAATGCGGTAACGATCGCTCAAAGTGAAAAAACCTGTGCGATTTTTGGTATGCCAAGTGAAGCCATCAACACAGGTTGTATCGATCTTATTCTGGATCCGTTACAGATCCGGGAAAAAATCATAAGTACATTACGGGTGAATGAACGGTTCTAGATCATATGTTCTGGATTGTGGAGTGGGGAGTTCATCAATCCAGTTTTATGTAGTACTGTAATATTTCGGAGGGTAGAACGTGAATCACGAGGAAGCAAATCAATTAGCAATTAAAGCTGTAAATTCAATTCGATTTTTAGCTATTGAAGGGGTTGAACAAGCCAATTCGGGCCATCCTGGTATGCCGATGGGCATGGCAGATGTAGCCTATGTTTTATGGACACAATTTTTACGATATAATCCGGATGATCCAAAGTGGCTGAATCGGGATCGTTTCGTACTCAGTGCCGGTCATGGTTCAATGTTGATTTATGCGATGCTGCATTTGAGCGGGTACGATCTGAGTCTTGATGATTTAAAGAATTTCAGGCAGTATCATAGCAAAACACCGGGGCATCCGGAGTTGGGCCATACTCCAGGCGTTGAAACAACAACGGGTCCACTTGGCCAGGGATTCTCAAACGGCGTCGGAATGGCACTCGCTGCAAAAATCCAGAAAGCAAAGTTCCCGAAAATTCCTATCGATACACGCATATTTACGATTGTCAGCGATGGGGATCTAATGGAAGGAGTCTCTTCAGAGGCTGCATCCATTGCCGGTCATCTCGGTTTGGGTAACCTGATTTATATTTATGACGACAATCAGATTACCATTGAAGGAAGTACTGAACTTGCTTTTTCTGAAAACGTACAGGATCGGTTCAATGCCTATGGGTGGCATACTGTGCGAATCGATGGACATAATCACTCGCAGATTGATCGTGCATTATCTGAGGGGATCGCGGAAATAGACAAACCAACACTTATACTTGCAAGAACAAAGATTGGATTTGGCAGTCCAAACAAGCAGGGGACGGCCGGTGTGCATGGCGCCCCGCTTGGTCCTGATGAAATTATCGAAACAAAGAAGGCCATGAATTGGCCGTTGGAACCCGCTTTCTATGTTCCGGACGATGTGCGTGATTTATTTAAATCTCGTGCTGATTCCTTAAAAATAGAGTATGACGCCTGGAAATCCTCCTTTGCAGAATGGAAGCAATCCAATCCGGATCAGGCGGAGCTGCTACAGAGAATGTATGACAAATCCATTCCCGACAATCTGGAGGATTTACTCATTGAAGTGCTTCCTGAGAAGCCTGCTGCAACGCGTGCCATTGGCGGTAAAGTTGTGAATAAAGCAGCAGAAATAATCCCCTCGCTATACGGCGGTTCAGCCGATCTCTCTCCATCCACTAAAACTGATATTGTGGGTGCAGAGTCGATAACAAAAAACGACTTCAGCGGCCGCAATCTTCACTTTGGAATACGTGAACATGCAATGGGCAGTTTGATGAATGGTATGGTTCTGTATGGTGGATTCATCCCATACGGTTCCACCTTCATGGTCTTTGCTGATTATATGCGCCCTCCCATGCGTCTTGCCGCCATCATGAAACAGCAAGCCATATACATATTCACGCATGACAGTATTTTTGTGGGAGAGGATGGTCCGACCCATCAACCAGTTGAGCATCTTGCTTCATTGCGTTTGATCCCAAGACTTACGGTGTTCCGTCCCGCAGATGGATTGGAGACTGCAATGGCCTGGGCGTTTGCACTTCGTAAAAAGGATGGTCCCACTGTGATCTGTTTGACACGACAATCCGTTCCGATCCTGGATCGTTTGCAAAATTTCGATCCGAAGCTCATTCAAAAGGGTGGATATATTCTGTCGGATACAGACGCTTCTCCGGATTGCATTCTTGTGGCTACAGGATCCGAAGTGGGTATTGCGATCGAAGCGCAATCCATATTAAGAGATCAGGGTGTGTCTGTACGCGTAGTCTCCATGCCTTCTGTTGAAGCATTTAACGCGCAGGATGAATCCTATAAAAATTACGTGATCTCTCAGGATGGTACACCTGTGGCCGTCGTAGAGGCCGGCATCTCCCACGGATGGCACGCGATTACCAGATCACCCTTCCTGTTTATGGGCATGTCTGATTATGGCGAATCAGGTCCGTATCAAATCCTTGCCAAAGAATATGGATTTACGGGAGAGGCGGTTGCTGGTAAAGTGGGCGAGTGGTTAAAAAAACGGTAAGGTGCTCCACATTTAAATAAAAAAAAGGCTTCTGAATATTTTCATTCAGAAGCCTTTTTTTTATGTTTGTCATTAATATCAGACTTGAATCTCACCATTCTCAATGATGATACGATCGTCGATAATGAGTGTGGGTTTAAAAAGCACAGCATCCAGATGACAGGGTACATCCACTTTGCCATCGAATGAGAGACTGTTCCCCAATCCCACATGCACGGTACCAAGTACTTTCTCATCCTCAAGGGTGCACCCCGTGAATCGTGCATTGGGATTCGTGCCAATGCCCACTTCGGCGATGTTTCGTGCGGCCCGTCCGAAAGGTTTTAACTGTGCACGAATCTGTTCTGCTTCGCTATCGCCCGTAATACGAACCACATATCCATTCTTGACACGCATTTCGACAGGATTGATAATTTTACCCACACCCGGAAATGATCCATCAACCACGATCTTTCCTTCAGCTGATCCATGCACAGGTCCGATGCATCCTTCGCCCGCGGGTAGATTTGAAAATAATCCGGGTTCATGAACCATGCCTGTATCTGCATGGCCTGGTTGACGTGCAATAGAGAATGAAAGATCTGTACCAGAGGGAGAAGTCAATTTCGCAGCGCGTCCGATTGTGAGAATGTCCGCCAGTTTTCTGCTTTTGTGTACGATTTGTTTATAATGGCCATTTGATGTACGACATAGAATCTCTTCCGAGATGCCGGGCATGCTGATGATGCGAACACCGCGCTTCGAAGCATTGCGTCTTGCTTTTGTATGAGAGAGAGAGCGGCTTGTGACAAGCAATACTACATCCTGAATCTGCATCAATTGTACAATGGAACGATGGGGTTCACTGTTTGCGTGGGGTAGTCCTTTCAGAACATGCAGAGATGTGTAACGAGAAAATGTCTCGGCCACTTTAAAGAATTGAGTGGCCAATTCAAGCATCGGAGAATCACAGAGAATTAGAAGACGTTCCTGCTGGCGTAAGCGGAGAGAATCTTGAAAAACCGATCGGAGGGCATAGCGCAAGCTGGGCATGTAAAACCTTTAACGAGAAATTAATCTGTCCAAAATTTAATAACCGACTCTCCCCAGAGGCGCTTGTGCTTCATCAGTCCAATTCTTTAAACCGAATGCAATTTTGTCCCAAAAGGGATTGAAAGAACTTCATGGTGCGTTGAGGCAAAGATTCTGCCGGCTCCTGAATATGATCCTGTAATGTCTGACATATTTGCCAGATGGATTGATCTCCATCACAGGCGAGCCAGACCAGGCTGCCGTACTCATCCAGATGGATTTTCATGTTTGGATCTTTCCCCATCCTTTGCATGAGCCGTGTAAACAAATCCCACTTGAATTTTGGTTTGTATAGTACGGCGCAGCCATCCGCATTTTCTTCCCATTTCACTTTACGGATGGGGATCCAATCCATTGTATTAAGCGTCTTTTTCGGCACTTTTCAACGGGAAATAAATTAAGGTGAAAATCGCCAATCCAAAAACAACCAATCCCAGCCAGGGATTGCCGCCTTCAATGAGTTTTGGCAGCAGAGGCGTTCCCTGTCCGGCAAGCACAGTCGCTGCGATAATCAATGCGACGATGGCCTCGCCGGCGATTAATCCCGAGGAAATTAGAATCCCCGTATTTTCGACTTTCTCTGCATTGAGTTTGCGTTTCGCTACGATCTTATCCACAACCGATTTAATAACACCACCGACAAAAATCCCGGCAGTTACATAAAGCGGAAGATACATACCCACTGCAATAAGCATGATTGAGGGCGCGCCAATGATGATCAGACCCACACCAAAGAAAATACCCATGATTACAAGAGGCCAGGCCATTTCACCGCCCACAATGCCTTCAGCGAGCGCAGCCATTAGACTGGCCTGAGGAGCGGGAAGATCCACACTGCCAATGCCACCATAAGCGGAATGGAGAAGCTGGAGTGCGATGCCCATTACGAGAGCGGCAGCAACCACACCGATCATCACGGCGTATTCCATGTATTTGGGAGTACCGCCGAGAATGTGTCCGACTTTCAAATCTTGCATAATGTCACCCGCTACACCGGATGAACAACAAACCACCGCTGCGACTCCCAAAACAGCAGCGATACCAGGCGCGCCTGTGACACCAATTGCGGTCATAAGAAATGCCGCTACTATCAATGTGGAGAGTGTAATTCCTGAAATTGGATTATTGGATGATCCAATTGTACCGACAAGGAAACCGGCGACTGCTGCGAAAAGGAATCCAGTGACCGTCATCACCAGCGCTGCGACAATGGCGCCGATCAGGTTATGGCAGAGAACGTAATAGATAATCGTGATCGGAATCACAAGAAGAGCAATACCAATTGCTGTCACCGAGTAGGGGATATCCTGATCAAGCCGGTTGGTTTTTGCTGTTTTTGTTTTGCCAATCTGTTTAAGATCATTGATAGCACGGGCCATTCCTGTACCGAGTGATTTACGCATATTGAAAAGAGTAAAAACAGCACCGACCAACATGGTGCCAACAGCAAATGGCTTGACCTGGCTTGCAAATACGCCGCCTGCCATGCTGACCCAGGTTGTGTCCACACTCAGGTAGGATTCAAATCCGCCAAAGATAAACATAAACAGAGGCACGAGAACCATGTGTCCGAATACACCTCCTGCGAATGTGATCGAGGCCAGTTTGGGCCCGATGATAAATCCCACACCCATGAGCATACCGGATGCACCGGGAGATTCGACGAATACGCCGCCTGTTGGATTGGAAACCAGCTCCTCTCCACCGATATTCAATTTAAAGTTACTGACATTAATCGGGAAGAAGGCCTGCACTTTTTCACGAACGGCCCATAATCCACGGCTGTTTTTAAATAATTCAAAAAGGCCGGATAATGCCATGGCGCCAAACACATACTTGGCTCCGGTGGATTCGCCTTGTCCCGCCTTCACCATTTCAGCGCAGGCCAGACTTTCAGGGAAACGCAAGGTTTTATCCTCAATAAGAATACGACGAAGAAAGGTCACAAACAGAACACCGAGTATACCCCCGGTGACCATGAGAACCGTACTTTCCATATAGTGGATATTTTCCCAGATGGGTTTTCCGGTCGCGGGATTCTTCGCGATGAGTAAAGCGGGGATGGTAAAGATCGCACCCGCAGCGAGGGCTTCACCCACAGCGGCGGTCGTTCGGCAGGTGTTCTCTTCAAGGATGCTTCCTTTGAACAGGCGCAAAATCGCCATGGCCATCACAGCTGCTGGAAAAGTTGCTGCTACTGTCAAACCGACCTTCAAGCCGATATACGCATTAGCCGCACCCAGAATGATTGAAAGAATCGCGCCGACAGCGAGTGCACGAAATGTAAATTCTTTCATGGTTGTATCAGCTGGCACATACGGCTTAAATTCTTTTTCCGTTCCCTGCACAGTTTTCTCTTCAGACATATTCGACTCCAAATTTGAAGTTCACCAATTATTTTGTGGAGTATTGGACAAAGTATTTCAGTATAAACTGAAATTGAATAAAAGTCAAGTAGTAATTCTCCAATTAAAGCAGATCAGACTATTAACCGGTTGTGATTATTCAAGAAATAAATTATATTAAAAATATTCGTTTTTCAGGGAAGTTCGGATTGACAATATTAAATTTGCTTCCTGATTCAATACAATAAAAAAAGAAGAATCATGCGATTTCAGACTGATTTAACATTGGGGCAATATGCCCCTCGCCAATCGTTCATCCACTTGCTGGATCCACGTACCAAGATGATAATACTCTTCATTTTGATGGGATCTGTTTTTTTTATCAATCGGATCGAATGCCTCATTCTCTTTCTGGTTGGCATTATTTTACTTTATCCAGTGGCTCACCTTCGTGTCGGTTTGGCATGGAACAATATCCGTGCATTTTTCTGGTTATTTTTAATCACGATATGTCTTCATGGTTTTTTCACTGCAGGAATCCCGATTTGTAAAATTCCATTCACAAACTGGGCTTTATCCCAAGAGGGTTTGATTCGAGGATTGTTCTATAGTATCCGTATGATCAATTTTATACTATTGGCCAGTTTAATGACTCTGACGACATCGCCTATGTCTCTCACTGATGGATTGGAACGGCTCCTGAATCCTTTCGAAAAAATAGGAATACCAGCTCATGAGATCGCCATGATCATGTCAATTTCCATGCGCTTCATTCCCATTTTGTTAGAAGAGACAGAGCGTATCCGTAAAGCGCAGGTTTCGCGCGGAGCCGATTTCGAAGGAAATCCCATTAAAAAGATACAGAGTCTGGTGCCTATTTTGATCCCGTTGTTTTTGTCTGCCTTCAGAAAGGCCAATGATCTGGCTCTTGCCATGGATGCGCGCTGTTATCGAGGCGGTCGTGGACGCACGAGTTTTCAGAAATTGATTTTTACTCCACGAGATGGATTGGCAGCAGGTTGTACAATCCTGTTTTTTATTGCTATTCTGTCTTTTCAGAAGATGTTTGTTTAATGGATTTCTCCTCCAAATAAAACGATATGGAGATATACTGAAAACCTATAAATTACATTTGGAGTACGACGGAACTGATTTTGCCGGTTGGCAGATTCAGCCTAATGAACGCACGGTTCAGAGTGAAGTGGAGAAGGCACTTGAGATATTGACGGGCGAAACCATCCGGATAGTGGGCTCTGGCAGAACGGACGCCGGTGTGCATGCGCTCGATCAGGTCATTAGTTTTCAATGTGAGAAGGATTTACCGCTAGAAGCATTCTCGAACGGGCTCAATTCATTGACACCAAGAGACATCTGTTTCACGAAAGCGGAACTTGTATCTGATGAATTTAATGCCAGACGGTCTGCTAAAACCAGATTATATGAATACCATTTTCTCAAGAGACGACGCGCGATTGGGCGGTCATATGGATGGTGTCCGGGATTTCAATTCGATTTTATGAAGATGAAATCCCCGACAAAAATGCTTTATGGTGAGCATGACTGGACCTCATTCTGCCGGGCTGTGCCCCATATTCAGAATCCGAAATCCACAGTTCTTCTTGCTGAGTGGTCTGAATCCCAGGATGAAATTCTTTTTCAGATTCAGGCGACCAGTTATTTCCATAACATGGTGCGGATTATTTTAGGGACATTGCTGGAAGTCGGACGTGGAAAAATGTCAAACACCGAGTTTGAAAAACTATTTACAGATCTCAATAGAGATCTTGCCGGACCCACGATTCCGCCACAGGGATTGTTTTTAGTGAAAGTAGAATACTAACGTATCAGAGGAACAGAAGCATGCGGAATATAAAATATCGAATGACGAGCCTTTTTCTTTTGATGGTGATTGGATTGCCTGTATTCTCCTGTCAATCCCAATCCGATCGCTATCAAGATCTGGATGATCACACTGATGGGGAAATGAACGATCTCGACAAACAGATCATTGAACAGGAAATTACACAATCCAGACAGAATGTTCTGACTCGTGCCATCGCTGATGTGAGTCCCGCAGTAGTGGGAATCAATGTGATTTCAGTCCGGACGCGCGTGGTTCGCTCCCCTTTTTATGATCCTTTTTTCGAACAATTTCTTCGACCTTACCAATATAAAGAACGTGTGAAAAGTTTGGGCTCAGGATTTCTAATTTCCCCGAATGGATATATTTTGACCAATGAGCATGTGATTCACGAAGCGATTGAGATTGTGGTTACCACCACGGATGGTGAACAACATAAAGCTGAATTGATTGGAAGAAGCGAGAAGGATGATGTTGCGCTTTTAAAGATTGATGGAGAAAGTTTTCCTTATATCCCGCTGGGTGATTCGAAAGATATGATCATCGGTGAGTGGGCAATTGCACTTGGAAATCCATTCGGATTGTTTGATATCAACTCCAAACCCACAGTTACTGTGGGCGTGATCAGCGCGACTGGTATGGACTTTAACCAGATTGATAATCGGGTTTATAATGATATGATTCAAACCGATGCGTCTATTAACGGGGGGAACAGCGGCGGACCGCTTGTGAACAGTCTCGGTCAGTGTGTCGGCATCAATGCGTTTATTATCTCGGGCAGTGAATACTCCAATACCTCTGTCGGAATTGGATTCGCGATTCCGATTAATCGGGTCAAGGAAATTCTACCGGATCTGAAACGCATCGGAAATCTGGATAAGCCCAAAGGAGTCGGAATTGCCGTTGAAAATATCAACTGGCTGGTTGCGCGGACATTAGGGATTGCTGAAGGAAGTGGCGTGATCGTTTCCAAAGTGGAAACGGAAAGTATAGCTGAAAAGGCGGGTCTTGAAGTTGGGGATGTAATTGTGGCCATGGATGGGTATCTTGTGCGAAGCAAATCGGAATACAATCGTGTGTATAGTCAATTTAACAAACAGGATGAAAAGAATATTTCTCTGCGAATCTATCGATATGGACAGCTTTATGACGTGAAACTCGAAATTAAACAGCTCATTGAAAATAAAAGTGAGGTAAATGAGAATGATTGAACGATATACCAATCCCGAAATGGGAACAATATGGGATCTGCAAAACCGGTATCAACGATGGCTCGATGTGGAACTCGCGGTCTGTGAAGTGCAGACCGAACGGGGTGTGATCCCTGAATCGGCCTGGATAAACATCCGTGACAAAGCAGCTTTTGATATCAGACGTATTGATGAGATTGAGGCCGAGGTCCATCATGATATAATCGCTTTTCTCACAAATGTGGCTGAACACGTGGGCCCGGATTCCCGCTATATCCATCTGGGCATGACTTCCTCCGACGTGCTCGATACAGCAACATCCTTACAGCTCATGGATGCGAGTGCATTGATCCTGAAACAGCTTGAGACGTTTGGTGAGGTGCTCGCCAGGCGAGCTGTTGAGTTAAAAGACACAATCTGCATTGGAAGAAGCCACGGCATTCATGCAGAACCCATGACATTCGGTTTGAAACTGGCCCTGTGGTATGACGAGAATCGCCGCAATATTGAACGGTTTAAATCCGCAGTTGAATCCATTCGAGTGGGTATGATATCCGGTGCGGTTGGCACGCTTGCACATCTCGATCCTGAAGTGGAAGAAATGACATGCAAGAAGCTCGGTTTGAAACCGGCTCCCATATCCACGCAAGTTATTCAGCGGGACCGGCATGCGGAATATCTATCCACATTGGCGATCATCGGAGCCTCTCTTGAAAAAATATCCATTGAAATCCGGCATTTGCAACGGACCGAAGTGCGCGAAGCAGAAGAATTCTTCAGCAAGGGACAAAAAGGTTCATCCTCAATGCCTCATAAACGCAATCCCATTACTTGTGAACGAATCGCCGGACTGGCGCGCGTGCTGAGATCCAATGCCATGGCCGGAATTGAGAATGTGGCACTCTGGCATGAACGCGATATTTCTCATTCCTCGGTGGAACGCGTGATCCTTCCGGACAGTTGTATCTTAATGGATTATATGCTGGGGAAAGCGGTGACGCTGATCGACAAGCTGCTCGTGTATCCTGAAAATATGACGAAAAATCTTCAGCGCACCAATGGATTGATCTTTTCCCAGCCTCTGATGCTTGCATTGATTCAAAAAGGATTGACGCGAGAGAAGGCGTATAAACTGGTGCAGACTCCCTCCATGGAATGCTGGAAGACAGGTGAGGCGTTTCAGGATATGGTCAAGAAAGACAAGGAAATTTGTGACGCACTTTCAGAAGAAGAGATCGAGCAGTGCTTTGATTTGAAACATCAACTCCGGAACGTAGATTTTCTTTTTAAACGTGTGGGGCTGATTTGAGACTGAGTGAATTATGATTCATCCAATTCGTGAAATGCGAGGCGTGCTCATTGTTTCGGGAGTGATTTGTTTGTCCATCACGATCCTGTCCTTTTTTTGGGGATCAGTTCTCCTCCTTGTCTCCGCTTTCATTCTTGGTTGGATTGCCTTTGTGCTATACTTTGCGAGAAATCCGGAGCGTTCCATTCCAACCGGCGAAAATCTGGTTGTGGCCCCGGCCGATGGCCGAGTAATGTCTATAATCCAGGAGGATGGCATCCGAATTCATATCTTCCTGTCCCTGTTCGACGTGCATGTGAATCGCATTCCGATCCAAGGAGTCGTAAAAAAGGTTCAGTATCAGTCCGGCAAATATTTACCGGCTTTCTTGTCCAAAGCGGGTAATATTAATGAGAGGAATACAATCCATATTAAAAGCAAATATGGTTCTGTCCAATTCAGTCAAATCGCGGGATTGATTGCGAGACGCATTGTCTGCAAGTTGACTGAAGAGCAAAGCGTTGATAAAGGTGAAATATTTGGAATGATTAAATTCGGGAGCGGCATTGAGCTTATCCTGCCCGCATCCATCCAAATAAAAATCAAGGAAGGGGATCGAGTCCGTGCAGGTGAATCGATTATAGGTGAATTCGTAGATGAAGTTTAATATTACATCATTGCCAAGTCTGTTTACTTGTTTGAATCTGTTTTTCGGATTTGCCGCTATCATACAAATCTCAACAAAAGATTTTGAAACCGCTGCCTGGTTTATCATCATTGCAGTACTCTTTGATGGCATGGATGGGAAACTGGCGCGATGGACAGGAACAGGGTCTGCATACGGGTTTGAAATGGATTCATTGGCGGACCTGGTCTCGTTCGGAGTGGCGCCAGCTTTCCTTGTTTATTCTTCTGGGTTAAAGAATTTTGGATTCATCGGTTTACTGATCGCATTTTTCTATCTTCTTGCGGGTTTGTACCGTCTCGCACGGTTCAATGTTTTACAAGCGGGTGATCGCACAAAAGGGTACACTGGATTGCCAATTCCGGTATCCGGTATGACAGTGGCCGCTTTTGAATTATTCAGGGTCCATATGATGCAATCGTTTCATGATGGATTTCTGGTTTCAATCCTTGCGATATTGTCGATTTTAATGGTGAGTACAGTGCCGTATGACTGGCCGGCTTTACAATTTCACGAATCACTGTATCTGAAATTTAAATCCATATTTATTCTAATTTGTGTTGTTTCAATGGCGCTTTTACCAAATTGGTGTTTGTTTCCTATTCTCAGTCTATTTATCTTATTTGGTATCGTAGAATGGATCTATTTGTGGATACATGGAGATGTAACTGCATCTCAGTTCTTCCATGTAATCAGATCTCATTAATGGAGGCAAAGTAAGATGTTCGGTTCCATCGGATCATTTGAGCTGTTTTTAATTCTGCTTGTTGCACTGCTTCTTTTCGGAAGCAAGCAGCTGCCGCAAGTGGCGCGAAATATAGGCAAAGGACTCAGGGATTTTCAAAAGGCGACACAAGGCGCCAAGGACGAAATTCAACGGCTTGTCGAAGATGATGACGAGCCAGATTTAAAAGGATAAGATTTATTTTTATTAAGGAGAAAGCAATATGTTTAGTATGCCAGGACATATGGAAATTATTGTCATCGTTCTTATCGTGCTGTTGTTATTTGGCGGCAAGAAAATTCCCGAACTGGCCCGAGGTCTGGGTAAAGGGATTCGTGAATTTAAAGATGGGATGAAACAGGTTGAAGAGGGGATGACGGACGAGGATGATAAAGAAGAGATTAAAAATGAAAAGAAGAAAAAGGATTGATGAATCAAACTTGATACGAGGGACATGGAGGCAGTTTGGCAGAATCCCGGCAAACCTATCAACAGATTCAGAGTCGGCTGAATAATGGCGAAACGACCAGTGAAAAACTCGCTTTACAATATATTGAGAAGATAAATAAAAGTGATCTGAACGCGTTCATCACAGTTTTGGATGAGCGCGCCCTTGATAAAGCAAGGGAAGTAGATCGGAAGATACAATCCGGTTCTGCGGGGCCGTTGGCGGGCATGGTTGTCGCGGTTAAAGATATCTTTTCCATGAATAAAGTTCGAACAACCTGCGGATCAAAAATCCTTTCATCATATATCGCACCCTATGACGCCCATGTGGTTTCGCTTCTTGAGAAAGCCGACGCTGTTATTGTGGGCAAGACCAATATGGATGAATTCGGAATGGGATCTTCCACTGAGAATTCAGCTTATGGATCGGTGAAAAATCCTCATGATCCTGACCGCATCCCCGGCGGCTCAAGCGGAGGATCTGCTGCAGCGGTGGCCGCAGATCTTGCCATGACTGCTTTGGGATCTGATACTGGCGGCTCTGTGCGTCAGCCAGCGGCGCTGTGCGGCATTGCAGGGCTCCGTCCGACGTATGGCCGAATCTCCCGGTATGGATTGATCGCGTTTGCGTCCTCACTGGATACGGTGGGGCTTTTTTCTCAATTCGTTTCAGATTGCGCTGACTTGCTCCAGGTTCTCGCAGGTGAAGATGGGAACGATTCCACGTCAAGTCCGGTTGCTGTTCCAGATTATCATGAGAATATTGAGCAAGGGATCAAAGGACTCCGTGTCGGTGTACCGGAAGAATATTTCCGGGGAGGATTGGATTCTTCAATTCGTGAATCTGTACAAAACGTCCTTCAAGCGATGGAGAAGGAAGGCGCTGTTCTTCAACCCATCAAACTGCCAATGACTGATTACGGGATTGCGACTTATTATCTCATCTGCACTGCGGAGGCTTCCTCAAATCTTGCGCGATATGATGCTGTGAAATACGGGTTTCGTGCTTCAGACATTCAGGATCTTGACCAGATGTATCTCGATTCAAGGCATGATGGATTCGGGGACGAAGTCAAGCGGCGAATCATGCTGGGTACCTACGTCCTCTCTGCCGGATATTATGACGCCTACTACATCAAGGCGCAGAAGTGCCGTACACTGATCCAGCAGGACTTTAAGAAGGCCTTCGAGGACTGTGATGTGATCATTGGGCCGACTACGCCCACAACGGCGTTTAAACTGGGCGAGAAGGTAGATGATCCCATGAGCATGTACTTGTCCGATATCTATACTGTAACTGCGCCTTTGGCCGGTTTGCCCGCAATATCCATCCCGATTGGCAAGGATGATTCGAATCTTCCCATCGGAATTCAGATTACTTCCGATGCGTTTCAGGAGGATTTGCTATTCCGAGTGGCGAATTGGATTGAGACATCCAATCCATAATTTCCAGACAATCCGTTTTTATTGAAGGAGGTGGATGTGGATATTCAAGTGGTTCCTATTAAAAATCCAGGTGCGTTGAATTTTATATTTGGACAATCACATTTTATAAAAACGGTGGAGGATATTCACGAGGCTCTCATTCAAACCGTCCCCAATATCGAATTCGGATTGGCATTTTGTGAAGCCTCCGGACCGCGTCTAATTCGTTACTCCGGCACAGACGACGCAATGATCGAACTGGCCAAAACGAATGCTCAATCCATTGCCTGCGGACACAGTTTTATTATATTTCTGAAAAACGCATTTCCGATCAATGTGCTTCCTGTTATTCGGCAAGTGCCTGAAGTGTGCCGGATCTTTTGCGCGACAGCTAATCCAACTCAAGTCCTGATTATTGAAACAGATCAGGGAAGAGGTATTGTCGGTGTTGTGGATGGAGAATCCCCTTTGGGGATAGAAGCGCCTGAAGATATTGAAACTCGAAAAATATTCTTGAGGCAGATCGGATATAAAGCGAAATAGGATATCCCGCTTTTTCTAAATGTTTAACAATTCCACGTGGACAGAATAATATTGTCCACTTTCTATGATTCGTCCAGCGCCTTCTTCACCTTCTCGAGTAAATCATCCGCGTTAAACGGTTTTGAGATAAAATCCACAGCGCCCATTTCACGAACCTGTTCCTCTATTTCAGCACTGGCATAAGCCGTAATAAAAATGACAGGGATGCCAGCCACCTGTTTCTGACGCTGGATATTTTCATAAACACCTATTCCGGTTCCTGACGGCATCTTGATATCAAGGATGATCAGATCCGGTATCTCTTCAATGATTTTCAGAAGGGTGTTCACTCCATTGTCCGCAGTGACTACCTCGTAATTGTTGGCTTTCAGTCTGGACTGAAGCAGTTCCAGAATATCGGGATTGTCATCTGCTACCAAGATTTTTTTCATCTGAGTCCCCCGTTATTTTTCTTATGTAAGATATACACAATTTATGAAATCAATCTTATTGAGTCAATTGTTCATTTAATCAACATGTATTTCATTTCCGTTTATTTGATAACCGGAAGTGTGAAATAGAATTGACTGCCTTTATTAAGTTCGCTCTCGACCCAAATTTTTCCATTATGCAATTCGATGAGTGCTTTTGAAATAGAAAGTCCCAAGCCGGTCCCTATTTCATGAGTGAGAGAAAGTTTGCCAAATTGAACAAACTTGTCAAAAACATGAGGTAAATCTTCTTTTGAAATCCCTAACCCTGTATCGGAAATACAGCATTCCAGGTGATCAATTTTCTTCTTAATACTTATATGGATGCTTCCTTCCTCTGTGAATTTCAATGCATTCCCAATAATGTTCATGAGGACGCGGGTGATCTTATCACGGTCCGCTTCTACTATAACGGGTGATTTCGGTAACGATTTGTCCAGTTGGATGTTTTTTGAAACTGCAGGGCTTTTAAATGACAGGGTGATAGTCTTCACAAGATCTCTGAAATCAAAAGATGTTTTATTCAGTTCAAAACGAGCTGCCTCAAGTTTTGATATATCAAGCAAATCATCCACGGTACGTTTGAGATAATCCACATTATTTAAGCAGAGGGAAAGATATCGATCCTGCTTATCATTGATTTCGCCATGCAATCCTTCTGAAACCTGAGCGATGGATTCACGGATAGAAGTGAGAGGGGTACGTAATTCGTGCGACACATTCTGAAGAAATGCATCCTTCATTTGTTCAGCGGCTTTTTCAACAGTTATGTCACGGATCATGATCAGCCGGGCTTCCTGGCCCATCCAATCTGTTTTCAATGTGTGACAGATTCCGCTCCCAAAGTTTCCATTCAGCCGTTGAATCGGTATTTCAAAAAATTCACCATCCTCAATTTTAAAAGGGAAGGGGGCATTAATAAGTTGAATACGATCAGTTTGAAGGAAATGCTCGGCAGCACGATTGATGAATTGTACGCGTCTATCCAGAGTCGCGACCACAATACCCTCATTGATCATTTCGACAATGCTGTGAAAATTGGATCGCTCAGTCTCCAACGCGTTTTCGACAGCTTTTCTTTCAATGGCATAGTGAATAGAGTGAAGCAGACTTGCCGCAGTGATGGATTCTTTTACGATATAGTCTTGCGCACCCTGCCGGATAGCTATACTCGCGACAACGCGATCGTCGGTTGAAGTCAGTATGACGACCGGAATGTGTACAGATTTGGATTTAAATTGAACCAATGCATCCAGCCCATGACCATCAGGCAGCGAAAGATCCAGAAGCAGAAGGTCATATTGATTTTCAAGAATCTGTTTGATACCCTCCTTGAGGCGAGTGCTGGAATCCAATAAAATGTTTTGCTTTGAAGATTGAATAAGGCGGCGTACAACGGCAATATCGGTTTCGTTGTCTTCGATGATAAATAGTTTTAATGGTTTAACGGAGGTATTCATTGATACAATTTACTCTGATATGCGAAATATAATATCCGAATCAAATGTAGACAAAAATAGTATTTAACTCAAATGAAATTTTAGTCATAACAAAAGTAATGAAACTCAATTGTGAGAATCCACAAATAGAATTATCAACTATGCATATCAGAGTAAATAATAAACCTTATGAAGAAACTCATCCTTTGGAATGGGTTTATTTAAAGTCACAATATCCGGAGTGCATTCTGCTCTTTCTAGTAGATCATTTTTTAGAGGATAGCCCGACATGATCGCCACAGGAATGAAACGATATTTCGGATTTTCTTTAAGTCTGCCCAATAATTCATAACCGCTCATTTCAGGCATACGCATATCAAGAATAATTAAATCCGGGATGTGTTTCTCAATTCGGTTCAATGCCTGCAATCCATTGGATGCGGTATGGATATGTCGATATCCGGTTTGTCGAAGCATCCGGTTGAGTGTGTCAATAATGGCTTCTTCATCATCCACAATGAGTATCTCACATTGATGATTTAACCGAATTTCATTTTTCAGATCTTCATCGATCTGATCAATCATTGTCTCCACATTTTTTGCATCTGCCGGATATTCCAACAGCTTAAAATTGAAATCCAGAAGATCATACTGTGCGTTCTCTAATAATACTTGTTTCAAACTCTTTTTAAACTGCCGCAGCATAGGGATTGTGATATAACTTTGGCAAATGAGATAATATTTAGAAGATTCATCCCTCAGAAAAAAGCCAACCTCTTTGAATGTGGATTTTAATAGATGGGTGATTTTTATATTCAGTTCCTCATCGTCAAAAAAAGAGAGCTGTAGTGTGAACAGGGTAAAAACATTGTTTGTAGATTGGTTTTTTCTTTGAGCCTGAAGGAGTTCGCTTTCAAGAACAGATTTTTTGTTATAATATGGAAGTGTAAATGTGAGACGGCATCCTTGTCCTGGTTCACTTTCCATCCAGATTTTTCCGCCATGCGCCTTGATAATCACTTTTACAAGAGGCAATCCCATATTGAGAACTTGTTGTCCATCATTGAGTGATTCAAGTGGGTCAAAAATGGTTTTAAGTTTTTCGGGCTTTAGCCCTACACCTGTATCCAATACTGAACAGGCGACATGATCCTTTCCTGCAAGAACCGATATATCTACATTGCCCTGTTTTGTGTATTTGAACGCATTATCAAGTAAATGTTCAATGATTGATTTAATACGGTCTTTGTCTCCCAGAAGAGGATTAATTGAATCTGGCAACAGTACTTGTAAGGTTATCTTTGAATTATTAGTCTGATCTGTATATTTTTGAATTGCATTATTGAAAACAGGAAGCAGGTCAAATTTCTCCTTTTTAAGTGAAAAACTGCCATTCTCGATTTGTGATATCTCTGTGATTGCAGAGATCTTTGTATAAAGCTGGGATGTTATCGTATGTGCTTTTTCGGTTGCCTTCTGATATTCAATTTTATTCAGGTTTCGGTCTTTCAATAAATCCATTAACTGTTCGGCAGGTTGAATCAGGTGCGACTTCACATTTGAATAAAATGATGTTTTAAGGCTTTGATCCGACAATGTATCCATATAAGGAGAAAGCAGCATGCAGTACGCCGTTTCCCCTTCCCATTCAATTTGTGACATAATCAGATTCATTTTCATAGGTAAATTGTTTTTATCATTTATCATGATTGTCGAAGGTAGAGTTAATTTAATAGGGTCAGTGTTTATTTGACTCCAGAAGGAGGTTTCTTTTTCATTTACTGTAGATTCCCAGCAATTATTCTTATACAATGGTTGAAAATGATTATCACAAATACAGATCGGATATAGAAATTTTTCTATCATTAATTTGAAACCGATTATATGTCTCATGTGTATATTGTTTAAACGTGCTCTTTGTAGCGCTTGTGTGATCCTGAATGGTAGGATTTGGTTCAAATCTGAAGGTTTAAGCAGAAAATCCTGAAAAATGATGGGGCATTTTTTCGGAACAATCCAGCTGTCTGGATCATCGAGCATCACGATCCAAACTGCATCCGGAACACTATATGATAAATTACACAAATGTGTTTCCTGTGCCTCAGTTAAAATATCCTGCGAAATCAAGATGACCTCAGATGGCATGATTCGTAATTGTCGGACCAGTTCATCGAGCGATTTTGTCCAGTCAATGGTATGAGGGATATTGATCTGTCCAAGACTTTTATTTATCTGCATTACAATGTTCGAATTGGATTCAGCGATAATTATTTTTATTGGCAAGGATGACATTGTATAAAATCCTTATAGTATTTAATGTCAATTCAAGTGAACATGTGTCATTTTCTTTTGACTATGTCTTTATAAAAATCTTAAATATTGTGATCTTTATAAGACAAATTAAATCAATGTGTTGGATTCCATTTTAATCACATTTATCATGTTTTATATCAATACACAAATTATCTGATGGTATTAACAGGCAGGATCTATGCCAAACAATACAAGTAAATTTAAAAGAATCCATGTGCTCACCGATATTCTCATTACTTTAAGTTTTTTCAACGGGTTGAAAGAGTGTTATTGTAAAACTATTCCTGTAAATCCGAAATACATCGCGTCAGTACCATCAGAGGTTCAAACCGCTGAAAAACTTGAGTATTTTCAAGTTGTTTTTGCCAAGCAAGTAATCAATGCAATGCGGGCCTGGAATTTTGATCAATTGGTGGATACATTTAAGCAGGCCAGGATTCAAGGTGCATTCCCCGATTGGTATCTCGAATACCAAGCAAACTGTTTGCGAGCTTGTGACAAGAATGGCATTTTACTTACTTATCATATTGTTGATTCCATGGGGTTTTACTATCTCCAATTGATTGAATCTGTTCGAAAAGATGTGAGCATTGTACCTGTGTATTTTTTACAATATCCTTGGTATTTGTCATTAATGGAATCAAATGATCCTCTTCACATGAATCCACCTGAATTAAGGATAACGCGTGAAGAGATTCGAAATATTACTTTTGAAATATCCCCAGTTATATCCGAAAATGTTGAATCGTATGAGATTGAGTTCTTTATGGAGATCTCGAAGTTTTATAATCTTGAATGCACTTCAAATCCTGTTTACAAAAAAGGGATAAACACGCTTGTGGTTGATAATATCAAGAATAGACCTATTTATATGATTGCAGGATTAAAAGATCCAAGTGCGGTGTATGAGAATGTCCATATGATCCTGAATGGATTGGTCTATCAATTAAATGAAAAAACTGTTCCAGAAATAGAACGGATTAACTGGTCATCGATTGAAAAACTTTTACTTGAACCACAATATTTTAATGAGATAAATCATGCAGACACTTCATTATCCAGTTTTATTACGCAAATACGAGAACAGTATACTGAACTGGCATGTCTTTTTGTAGAGCATACTTTCTATGTACAAAATAAACCATCCGAAAAATTAATTTCTCTTTTACAGGCAGGGCCTTTAAAGCATGCAATTCTACCAAAATTGGATAACAACGATGATTCTAGCGTTCATAGCAAAATGAATAACCATTGATGCGACGGTATTATAGAACTGTCAATGGAGAGATAAGAGATAGAAAAAGATGCTGTTAAATGGTTCAACCGGACTAAAGGATTCAGTTTCATCGAGCGTGAAGGTGGTGAAGATATATTTGTTCACTATAGTGTGATTTTTAAATATTGGATCAGGGAGACGATGCGAATTCTATATCACAGAGGGTTCTGAAGGCTTTCAGACTGAAGATGTTTATAAGATATATATAAATATTACTTAAGAATTTGTGTAATACGGAAATTTTATTACCCTAATTTTGAGTATACAATTTTTGAATTAATTGTGTTGTTAAGGCAGCCTTGCATTCAGAGTATGAAGATTCCGGTTTATCATATTCTATCGCTATTAAAATCTCGCCTGTCTTGGGATGCAGCACACGGATATATGCCGCATTCACTAAAATCTCTTCACCATATGTTTCATAGATATATCGCAGTTTGGTATCAATCACAGCATCAAGGGCGAATAACTCAGCACCATTAAAAAAGATTTGCATATCATTCATAAAAAAGTCATCGCGATCATCATAACTTGAGTTGCCATTGGATTCCTCGATACGCATTTTTTGATGATGTTTCCTGACAGCCACTTTGATTTTATCCCAGCTCAGTACACTTGTTCCATTTTTAATTAGGGCCGCTTCGAGAGATGCGTTTATTTCATTGATAAATTTGTCCTGGGTTCCAATTAAACAAACGGTTTTGATTTGAGCGGTAGCCTTGGGCTCCAATTCTGGAACTTGAGATTTCGTTTGATTTGTTATCTCAATGGCTGGCTGAGAATCAGAACGCTCAACAGTATTGATAGATTGATTATCTGGAGAAGGCCTATTATCTGTTACAGATTCCTTTTCGGGGATTTCAGAGATTGATTGCTTGAAACCAATACTCATTCCGAAAGAATAGGCAAGGTTGTTTTGATTTAGATAATGGTAGCCTCCATTGACATGAAAATTTAAATGGTCTGAAACAGAAAATCCCAATCCAATCAAAAATCGAAATTCACCGCTGTTCTCCTGAAGAGATGAAAATTCCCACTGATCTGATTTATTCAGTATTTCGTTCCGGCTGAATTGATAGGCATATCCGTAACCTAAACCTGACTCAATAGGGCCAACTTTAAGACGTAACATCGGAATCATTGAAAAGCGGGATTGAATGATATAGTTATATGGAGCTGCTTGAGGAGAATAAGTACCAAATGTACCATCAAATTGAAGCGCCATCCATTTGCTGGAGAACGTCAATACCGGGGCCGGTGTGATGAGCCAAGTCTCATGCCATTGATTATTGTAAACACGGATGCCTGTGGAAATCTCGGCGTAATTTATAGGTATTAACAGAAAGTATATTGTTATCGAAATGGCAATGAATTTACGTTGCCGCTGCCACATGTATTCCCCCTGAAAGGACTTTAAAAAATGACACGCACATTTTGCATATTAAATTGTAAGTGTTAATGTAAACAAAAAATAAGCATTTAACAATAAAATAATAGTGAATATACTTGACAAACTATTCATTATAAAGGCTGAATTAATTTATTTTAATTCATTATCTATTAATGAATCAAACACTAATTCTAGAAGATTAGATGGCTTTAAATGCAGGTGATTATCATTTCTTATATAGGGCTGCCAAGTGTGCTCTGTTAATCTATCTCCAGGAACCAGAAATCCCGCAATCTTTTTTTGATAGAATCTTGCAATTGAGAAAAGTGCCGATGATTCCATGTCCACACAAACACATCCTTTTTGGCGCATATCTTTAATTTTGCTTGGAGTTTCTCGATAGACAGCATCTGTTGTCCATGTTTTACCCGGAAAACATGGAATTCCCTTCGCTATAAAAGTCCTTTGCAGTGAATCGAATAATGAACAATCAGGCTGAATTGAATTGGATTCTGCTTTATAATGTCGAGATGTTCCTTCATCACTTACAGCACCATTTAGCAAGATTATTGAATCCATTCTAACATGAGGATCAATCACGCCGCAAGACCCAAAGAACAATATTTTTTCAGCTCCCATTGCAATCGTTTCATCCAGTTGTGCTCCAGCCAGTGGAGCCCCCACTCCTGGACAAAGAAATGCGATTTGTAATTCACCCTTTTTAAGTATAAAATAAGGATGACGTGTATTGATAAAATCGACTTTTTGTATATCAAAGTGTTGGCTAATATACCTATAAAGTGTTGGGAAAAACCCCAAAACGCATAACTTCGGAAACTGATATGAATCCGGATTGACCAATTTTAACCTATGCTTGATATATATACTTGCATTAAATAGAGATTGCTCCAATGCCCAAATCCTTACAAGTCAAATGAATCCAATAAGTATTAAATCAACCAGCTAAATAAAAATAACAATATTTTTTAACATTAAAAGAAGAAATATTCCAAAAGTAATATTTTTCTTGACATTTATGATTGAATAATATAAATTTACTACATATCATAAATGATATATTATCTTATTGATAGCGATTGTTTGTTAAAAAATAATACTGGCTGTTTTTGTAAAAGTTCCATAATGATCGGATACCGTACAAGAAACTGTTAATAAGGCATAAAAGCATTATACAAAAATAAAACGCAATTTCAATAAAAATAATATGATAAATAGATTCACTCAGATAATATATTATTTTTGGTAGATATTTTGCAACAGTAGATAATATATATTTTCACACCATCACAAAAAGTCTTAGGGAGGACATAGTGATGAAATCAAGAAGTCTTTTATTCGTAGTTATCCTGATCGTTTCTGCACAAAATGCTTTTTCTGGTATCAATTTAAGTGAGCCAGATGGAGTAGGCGGCAATTTTGTAGCAACCAATCAGGATAAAAGCAGTATGGCCTTTTCCCCTGATGGAACCGGAGCGGGTCCTGGTGTTGAGTTTTTCCTCAAGTACAATATTAATCCAAAAACATTTTTAACAATAGGAACCGGTATTCAAACCATTACCGACAAAATGATGAAGTGGGAGTCATTTATGACCACACTTCTGCCCACATTTGAAGTAAAGGTTGGATACAAGCCAAGTACTTCTTCAAAATTTTCCCCAATGGTTTTTGCAGGTTTAAGTGCCTTCGGTTTTCAGAGCAAATTCAAGATGCCTGGTTCCGATCAAGTAATCACTGGCGATCGCTATTATGATGCTGCATTGCTTGCAGGTGGAGGATTTGAATATGCGTTGAATGAAAAGATGACTTTCCAGGCATCTGGGGATTATCGATATGTAGCCTCCTCCGATCTTGATAAAAAGCCAGTGTTTTGGGCTGCAAAAGCTGGGTTGTCCTACAAGTTGAAAGAAAGTACGGATAACATCTACCGTGAAGAGATTGAATATCCTGTTGGTGATAGTGAAATTGCCTCATTGGATGATCTTTTCATGGAAGATAATACAAGTGTAAGAAATGAGGAAGCGGATGCATTGGCTTTGCTTTTTCAACCAGAAGAAGCAATAGCAGGCAGTTATGAAGAATCAGCCAATGCGACTGAATATTCAGGATCCACAGAAAGCAATCTATTTTTCGACGATTTAAATCAATCTGCCGATCCCATAAATCTCGAAAGTCGGGTGAGTGCCACAGAAGCAGCCATCGCAGATTTAAGCAGTCGCATGGCCGGAGGATATACAAGTGCATCAGCCATTGATGATGCATCATTCAAGGCGCAATATCAAGAGTCATTAAACAAATTCTATGCGAAGGACTTTAATTCTGCCATTCAGATGTTCCAGAATCTATTACAAACGAATCCATCACACAAACTTGCAAGTAATTGCCAGTACTGGATTGGTGAGAGCTATAATGCGACGGGCCGTTACAATGATGCGATCAATTCATTTAGCAAAGTAATGGATTACCGTTCTTCTTATAAGTTTGATGATGCATTGATTATGAATGGTGTTGTGTATATGAAGATGGGTAACAAAACTGCTGCCCGTGAAAATTTTCAACAGCTGGTCAGCAAATATCCAACTTCGGAATATGCGCCAAAAGCGATGAGGTATTTAGGTCGGTTATAGTTTAGCCATTATAGATAAATAAAAAAAGGAGTGCTTGGTTCGAGCACTCCTTTTTTTAATATTCTTTTACTTCTTTGTATTCTTTTTTGTGTTAGCAGGAGGTTTCTTTTTAGTATCAGAAAACTCCTTTTCCCACTCCTCATCACTGGCCAGTTTTTTTCGATGTCCAATAATAGAAACCCAAATACTAATTTCGTATAAAAAAATTAATGGCACAGCCATCATCAATTGACTCATCGGATCAGGGGGAGTAACTATAGCCGCCAGGATAAAAACAGTTACGATACCATATCGTCTGTATTTTCTTAAGAAATCCGGATTAAGAATTCCAACACGGGATAAGAAAAAGGATAAAATAGGCAACTCAAACAAAAGCCCTGCTACAAGTACAAGTCGAAGTACGAAACTAATGTACTCATTGATATTTATTGTAGCCGTGATAGTATCCGTGCCCATACTATATAAAAATGGGAGTACCATAGGAAACATGATGAAAAAAGCAAATCCAGAGCCGATCAGGAAGCATAATGAGGTGAGAATTACAGCGGTGGGAACGTGTCGTTTCTCATTGGGAAGCAATCCTGGTGTCACAAAACTCCAGAACTGATAAAAAATGATGGGTAGCGAAACAATGATGCCAACTACAAGGGCCAGTTCCATGCGGACGAGAATCATACCTGTGGGTTTGAGAAAAATGAGTTTTGCAGGATCACTTAGACGATCATTGGGAAGAGTCAATAGATTGAGAATTCGTCCAGAAAATGGGAATGCAGCAACCATTATGATCACCACAGAAGCAACACTTTTAATGATACGCCAGCGGAGTTCTTCAAGATGATCAAGGAAAGGCATCTCAACTCGTTTCTTATGAGATTTCTTCTTCTTTTTATCGCTCGACTGACTCATGAAAAATACTTCCTTATCCGAATGATAGACCAGAAAATCCCATAAAGGCCAGAGACATTAATCCGGCCATAATGAAGGCAATCGGAGCACCTTTCATGGCCTTCGGTACGTTGGCCATTTCAAGCTTTTCACGCAATCCTGCCATTAATACAAGTGCTAATGTAAATCCAACTCCTGAGGCAAATCCATTCACTATGCTTTCAATGAAATTGTAATCTGAATCAATATTTAAAAATGCCACACCCAGCACAGCACAATTTGTCGTGATAAGCGGAAGGTAGATCCCCAGAGAACGGTATAATCCCGGACTGGTTTTCTGAATGACCATTTCCACAAATTGAACAAGAGTTGCAATAACCAGAATAAAGGCGATGGTTTGCAAGTAGCGTAGATCAGGAGGGGAATCCAACTGATTGCGAAAAAGTTTGAAAATCAAGTTGGCGCTTGACGGTTCAAGAAAGTAATAATAGATCATCCATGTGAATAGAGAAGCAATGCTCATCACAAAAACGACGGCCATACCCATGCCCAGCGCTGAGTCCAATTGCTTGGACACACCGATATACGGACACAATCCAAGAAATCGGGAAAGGACAAAATTGCTTATAAATATTGCACCGACGCTAATAATAAGTAGATTCTGAATATCCATGACAAGATCTCGAGTTAAATTAGGATTTCGTTGCGATAGCGGCTCGACGATGGTCTAGCCAATTCATGCCACCAATAATAAATCCCAAAGTTATAAACGCTCCAGGAGCAAGAACAAAAATTAAGACAGGCTCAAACTGGGTCCCGAAAACAGGCATGTTGAGCCAGGTACCATTTCCGAGTAATTCACGAATTGTTGCAATAATAATCATGGAAAAAGTAAATCCGATTCCCATTCCGAGTCCGTCAATAATGGCATAGAATGTATTGTTTTTACTGGCAAATGCCTCAGCACGACCGAGAATAATGCAATTGACCACAATCAACTTGATGAACATGCCCAGGGATTTATGCAAATCTGGAAAAAAGCCGGCCATAATCAAATCGACAACAGTCACAAATGTTGCGATAATGCTGATATAGATGGGGATGCGTATTTTAGGAGGGATGAAATTTCGCAACAATGAAACGAGTGTGTTTGAGGCAACTAACACAAAAATCACGGAAACACCCATCCCGATTGCATTCATCACCGAAGACGACGTCGCCAATACGGGACACAAGCCCAGAAGCAGACGAAATACGGGATTTTCACGAACCATCCCTTTTATGAATTCTTTGCCCACAGACATGAAATACTCCCAAAAGACCTGTTATAATTCACTAAAAAGTTTTACGGATGATTCTTTGACTGCATCCGTGATCGCGGCAGAAGTAATTGTTGCTCCTGTAATGCAATGAATTGAGCCACCATTTTTATCAAGAGCGACATCCGGCACGAATAATCCTTTGAATTGATATTGAAACCAAGGCTCGGTTTCTCCGGGACGAACTTCTTCGCATTTTGTACCCAATCCCGGAGTTTCCTGTTGAAATAGAATTTTAAGTGAGATAATATTCCGTAAAGAATCCAGGCCAACCAAAGTGCGAATAGTGCTTGAATACCCCTTGGATTCAACAGGTAGCGCGTATCCGATAAAGTCCGTGGTATCTCGGTTTAAGTACCCGGTGTAATACATGTTCAATCCATCCAAATGCTGCTCAATGATACAGCCATTCTCAGATCCAGGCAACACCCTATACAATCCCGCATTCAATGCGAGTTGTTGCTGTAGAGCAATACGGGGTTGGGTGATTTGATTGACCACACCAAGAGCACAGGCAGCGATGCCAGTTACCAATCCCAATACCAGTGCGAATTTAAAAATTTCCTTCATAGAAGCCTTATCCTCCGAACACTTTGGGCTTTGTCAGGCGGTCGATCAATGGTGTGGTCAGGTTCATTAAAAGAATCGCATAACTGACCCCTTCAGGATACCCGCCCCAAAGACGAATGACCACAGTAAAAAATCCACAGCCCACTCCAAATAAAATACGCCCTTTAAATGTGACAGGAGTTGTGACCATGTCTGTTGCCATATAGAATGCACCCAGTATCAGGCCGCCTGATAATATATGAAAAAGTGGATTTCCGGAGAACAATCCGGCAACGCCACCAAACACCCATGTCAGAATAAAAACAGTTGTCACATACATGAAGGGAATTTTCCATCCGATGATGTGGCGAGACATCAGAAAGGCAGCACCAATCAGAAGGAGCAGGGCAGAGGTCTCTCCAATACACCCCCCAACCTTGCCTATGAAGAGATTTGAATAGCTGCCGTATAGTTTTGAGAGGGTCACAGACGCTTCTGCGACCTCATTGGTTGTATATTGATCGGCATGTAGAAGGATTGATCGAATGTGTTTAAATGCATTCAGGGGGGTTGCAGCCGTCATGGCATCGATTCCGGATAGCGTGCCACCATGTGGCGCGATGTTAAACACTGTCATATGCACTGGCCAGGATGCCATGAGAAACGCACGTCCCACCAGCGCCGGATTCATGGGATTGTATCCAATCCCTCCAAACACCTGTTTACCGACAAGGATTCCCACAATTGAGCCCACAGCAGGCATCCACAAAGGCGTGGATGCAGGAATGTTATATGCAAGGAGTAATCCGGTAAGAATCGCACTTCCGTCACTGATTCGTATGGGGCGTTTCATGACAAGCTGGCAAAGCACCTCTGTAATGACTGCTGCACCAATCGCAATAAAATTGAGCCAAATGACGCGCGGTCCGAACAAATACATGGCATAAAATCCGGCAGGCAGGAGGGCCAGAATGACCGAAAACATTATTCTTTGAATGGAGTCATCATCCCTGACATGGGGAGAGGGAGAAATGGTAAAAGGATGGCTCATTTAATAGTCTCCTTCAACATCATGTAGGGTCGAATTATAATGTGCTGCATAACGCTTTACCCAATTTAATATACTGTACCAAATGTCGCTTTGCAGGACAAATAAAACTGCACGATCCGCATTCCATACAATCATATATTCGATTTTCCTTGGCGTCAGATAATCTTTTATATTCCACAAAGGTGGCGATTTTATTGGGTGTTAATCGCATCGGACATATATCCACACATCGTGCGCAGGAAATGCAAGGTTGTTCTTCCTGGGTTTCAACATCGGACCCTTTCATCACCAATATTCCCGAGGTACCCTTGATGACAGGAATCGTGTCTGTCCATTGTGAAATGCCCATCATGGGACCGCCGCTGATAAGTTTGACATCGTCCGAAGTATATCCACCACAAAAAGAGATCAGATCCGCAACAGGCGTACCGATACGCACACGACAATTTTTCGGGCTGTTGATGCCTGTTCCTGTCACAGTCACGATCCGTTCTATGAGCGGACGTTGCTGTGTCACAGCTTGATGCACGGCAAATGCGGTTCCCACATTTTGCACCACACAACCGACATCCATTGGCAATCTACCAGCAGGCACTTCCCGTCCCGTGGCAGCCTTGATCAACTGTTTTTCTCCACCCTGAGGATATTTTACAGATAAAGAGAGGACTGAGATGGTTTTAAATCGACGGGTTTTTTTTCTTAAGAGGCGGATCGCATCCAGTTTGTTGTCTTCTATTCCAATGATTATTTTCTTGGATTTTAAAATGTCAGCCATGATCCGAGCGCCTGCCAGTATTTCATTCGGCTTCTCAAGCATCAGGCGATGGTCCGCAGTTAGATAGGGTTCACACTCCACACCATTGATGATTAACGTATCAATTGGTTTCTCTGGCGGAGGTGTCAACTTGACATGGGTGGGGAAGGTGGCGCCGCCCAATCCCGCTATACCGGCATCCAATATCCGCTTCTTTTTATCCTCTGCTGAAAGTTTTGAGACATCTTCATCCTTCGGGAGTCGCTTCCAGGAGTTCGCGCCATCACCTTCGATCTCAATCGCTAGAAGATCCGTTCCCAGCGGATGTGGACGCTTGTTCACAGAAACAACCGTTCCTGAAATACTCGCATGAACCGGAAGAGATACAAATTTGGAAGCTTTACCAATAATTTGTCCCGTTTTTACTGCATCTCCCTTTTCCACAACAGGTTCAGCCGGAGCGCCGATGTGCTGCTGAAGGGGAATGATCACACGTTCTGGAAGCGGTAAATTCTGTATTGGTATATCTTCGGCAAATGATTTCTGCTCAGGGGGATGAATACCGCCCCGAAAGCTTTTTCTTCCCATTGAATCTCCAATGATGTTATTCCGGATCCGGAGTCTTCTCCAACTGATTCAGCTCGTGTACAAATTCTTCTTTATCTTTAAAATTGCGATATACAGATGCGAAACGCACGTAAGCTACCTCATCCAGTTCTCGTAAAAATTGAATGACTAGCTCGCCCACGCGGCGGCTCGGCACTTCTTTTACAAATTCACTTTCCAGTTCAACCTTAACATTTTCAACAAGTTTCTCAATTTGCTCGATGGATACTGGACGTTTGATGCAGGAAATTTGCACACCACGTAATAGTTTTCCGCGATCAAAACCCTCTCTTCGATTGTCTGATTTAATAATCGTCAGACTTTTATTCTCGATTTCCTCAACCGTGATAAAGCGACGCTCGCAATTTTCGCAAAGTCGTCTCCTTCGGATGACACGGCCGTCTTCTCTTGAACGTGTATCTACCACACGATCTTGATCAATCCCACAGAATGGACATCTCATAATGAACCTTCCTTATGGAGAGAGTGCTTGATGAGATTTAATTGTCCCTCTTTCGCGAGTTCGACAGCCAGTTCATCAGGGTAACCATCCATATAATAAACCATCTGGATTGATGCATTAAGAATCATTTTAACACATAGCGAACAGGGATGATGTGTGCAGTACAGTGTCGCGCCTTCAATATTGACACCGGATGTGGCTGCCTGGATGATCGCATTTTGCTCACCATGGATGCCTCGGCACAACTCATGACGTTCACCAGAAGGTACGCTTTTCTGTTCTCTCAAGCAACCAATATCCAGACAATGGGGAAGCGATTTGGGAACGCCGTTATACCCAGTGGCAAGGATGCGCTTGTCTTTCACAATAACCGCACCCACTTGTCGACGCAAACACGTGGAACGGGTTGCCACAAGCTGGGTGATCTCCATAAAATATGAATCCCAGGATGGACGCTTCTCAAAAGATCCTTTGTTTTTCATGGATGGATCCGTGATAATATTACCGCAATTCAGAATATAATGGAAAGCGGGCACAGAGTTCCTTCGCTTCGCCATGTACAGACTTAAGAATGCTCTCATTGTCCGGATTCGCGATCACCCGGTGAATCAGCTCGCCGATCTGATTCATCTCAGGCTCTTTTAGTCCACGTGTGGTCATTGCAGGTGTACCGATCCGGATGCCACTGGTAACAAGTCGACTTCTTTCATCAAAAGGAATCATATTTTTGTTTACTGTAATTCCCGCCTTATCCAACGCAATTTCCGCAGCCTTGCCACTGATATCCTTATTTGATAAATCAATTAGCATGAGATGATTGTCCGTTCCACCAGAAACCAGATTGTATTCATATTCAATCAGACGCTGTGCCAACGTCGAGGCATTCTGAATGATTTGCTTGCTGTATGTGATAAATTCCGGCTGCAGGGCTTCCTTAAATGCCACAGCTTTGGCTGCAATCGCGTGCATTAAGGGGCCACCTTGAATGCCGGGCATAACTTTGCTGTTAATGATTTCAGAAATATTTTTCACACGGCCTGATTTCGGTGCTGTGATTCCGAATGGATTTTCACGATCTTTCCCAACCAGAATCAGACCACCACGAGGTCCACGAAGAGTTTTGTGAGACGTTCCTGTGACTACATCACAATAGGGTAGTGGATCTGGATGGATTTGGGCAGCAATCAATCCTGCGACGTGGGCAATGTCAGCCATTAAAAAGGCATTGACTTCATCCGCGATTTCACGAAATTTCTTGTAATCAATGAATCGGGGATAGGCACTCGCACCCGCCACAATGAGTTTTGGCTTATGCTCTTGGGCCTGTTTCCGGACCTGATCAAAATCAATGGTGCCTGTTTCTTTTTTGACACCGTAAGAAACAAAGTGATAATGTTGTCCTGAAAAATTGATCATACTGCCGTGAGTTAAATGACCTCCGTGGGATAGACCCATTCCCAATACTGTATCACCCGGCTGGATGAAAGACATATAAGCGGCCATGTTGGCCTGGGATCCGGCATGGGGCTGTACATTGGCATATTCACATCGAAAAAGCTTCTTGGCACGGTCTCTTGCCAAATTTTCGGCTACATCCACATAATCACATCCGCCATAATAACGATGCCCCGGGTAACCCTCGGCATATTTGTTTGTCAGAACACTGCCCTGTGCTGCGAGTACTGCGAGGCTGACGAAATTTTCGGATGCAATTAATTCGATTGTATCGTTCTGTCTTCCGATTTCATTCTGTATAGCGGCAGCAACTTCAGGATCAAATTCCAGGTAGTTTTTCACACGCGACTCCATTATCAATAGGATTGTATATGGAAAATGGGACTTGTTGAAGCCCCATTTTCAGAAATGAATTTCAGATAAAATTTTGATAGCCTATATGACTGATTCAGTGTTTAGTCGAAAGTTTGGAATCTTCTTTTACTGAATCCAGTCGTAACACGCACTTCGTGGTGTGGTTACATTTTTATTCATAAAATAATCTGATTTTGTCGGAATCAAAGGCTCGACATAGATCATGCGATTTGAAGCATCCCTCGACCAGTTTAAATCCTTCTTGGCTTTTTTATATTCATCATTTGCCATTTTATAGACGAGTTTATCATCAAACAGGATCTTTTGTTCTGGATTCTGATCCACGCAATAATCCGCAGAGGCTTCATAGATCATACCTCGGGTCAATTGAGCCAACCCATAGCCTGAGTCAAAAGCGCGGGCTTTGTTGGCGTAACGCATGGCTGTCGAAAACTGATTCAGAGAGCGATAGCTTAATGCGAGATTACACATATTTTTCTTGTCGTCTGGCTGCAGTTCAAGGATTTTTTTGTATGTGCCTACTGCATTTCTATTCTGTTCAAGCTGCTGATAGGATTTGCCAAGATATTCCAACGCGTAAATGTTGTTTGGTTCTTTCTCTGTGACCAGAATGAGTTGCTCCACTGATTTGGCTGGCTCTCCGGCTTTCAAATAGGCTTCAGCCAGATCTGTGCGTTTTTTCATGTCATCGGGGAATTCAGTGACCGCATTCAGAAGTGTCGCAATAAGCTGGTCTAAATCAAGATAGGTGGATACCAGATTGGCAAGTGTGGTCTGTGCTTCATTATCGGAAGGATCCAACTTCACAGCAGTCTGGTAAGCTTCAATCGCCGCATCCGGATCATCGACATTCAGATAGAGCTCACCCAGTTTCTTAAAATGCTCTGCTTTGTCCGGCTCAAGTTCTGTTACTTTTAACTGGTAGGGGATGGCTTTTTCAAATTCACCGCTTTGTTCAAAGATATACACCATCATCTGATAAGAGTAGGGATCATCCGGTTTGTTTTGAATTCCCATGAGATAGGCATATTTTGCACTATCGGCTTGACCAAGTTCAAGATAGCAGCGGCCTAGACGTTGATACAGTACTGTCCCGAAAATACCACCCGTATCCAACTCTGCGACTTTCTTGAAGTAACCTTTGGCCCTGGCGTAATCACCTTGCTTGAAGGGTTCATAGCCGAAACTCCACTGAAGATTGAGTTTCTTTTTATGGTCCAGATCCACAGAATCCTGATAGGCTTTTTTCTCTTCTGGCGTCAATGTCTTGGGCTGTGACGCAGCGCACCCAAAGATGTAAAGGGCAGCAAAGAGTAATAAAATCAGTGAAATAAATAAAACGCCCTGTCGCTGAAATTTTGACACGGCAGACCTCCTTCTATATAGAGTTAACTTGCCTCAATTTAGTAAGATTAAGATTAACAAAAAACGTGGAGAAAAACAAGTGAAAATTCGCTTATAAAACTGATATTAATAGTTCCGAACAAACCACTTTTCACCGCCGGTAATGGACAGTCCAAACCGGATTAGATTTTCTTCCAATCCATTTTTCTCAAGAGATCCCCGTTTGCCAATGCCAAACATAAAATCTATATGAGACGTATTGTGAAATAGCGGCAGACCGAAACCAAAAGTTCCCAATAATTCAGAGATTGAATTGCCCTCTGGATCAAGAATATAATAAGGTTGAAATAACGCGCCCAGCCGAAGCGGAATCCGTTTCAGGTAATTCGCAAAGGGATCTGAAACAGCTAATTTTTCAATTCCGAAAGAGATTCTATTGCTGTTTTGTGTGTGAGCCACATTAGATTCATTGATCTGAAGTTGTGCCCACTGGATTTGCTGGTAATCCATGCCAATTAATAGATTTTTAAAAAGCACGACGGATGTACCGATGCCAAACGTACCTGGATATTGAATTGATCCTTCATCCAAAGAAGAAGAATTGAAAATTTGATAAATATCAACCTGCGTATCCATCTGGACAGTCGGTGAGTAAATTCCACCAATTGTCCAAGAGGGATACGGGCGAACAATTAATCCCACAGTCCAGTTTATGCCATTCGCATAAGCAGAGATTCGGTCATGGGTTGATATATAATCTGATCCGCTTTTGAATCGATTGCGAGATTCCTCCATAATGCGTCCCATCATATAAGACACGCGCACACCGATTGAAATCCGGTTTAACGGAGACCATGCAGCCGCCACAGAAAAACGATTGACGCCACCAGAACCTTCAAGCGATTTTGTATAAACCTCAGATTCAATCTGATCTATAAATGCGATTTTGTAATCAATCCGGGTAATGGGCTTGATGCCAAAGGAAGCGTATAATCCCCGTCCAAACGGAATAGCAAAATGGAATCCATCAAAATTCGCATAATTGGAGGTGGATTTATTGTATGGATCTTCATTTTGATTGTTATGGAAAACTGATTGAATCGTCAATTGTGTTGTGTTTATACTTGATAATCCGGCAGGATTGGTGTGGTCAATCCGTGATGCAGAGGGGACTGCGAGTGAGACATTTCCCATACCCATAGATCGAATGGTGGGATTGTCATAGGGCAGGCCGATTCCCTGTGATGAGAGAATGGATCCACCAAAAAGTTGATGCATGCCAATGCAGAAATAAATGGTTATCCATCTATATTTCATTCGATTTCTCCGAATCTTAAAATTCTAGTATCTATTTGTTAAAGGAGGTGTGTAATATAATTCGAGTCGGGGCATGCGTGTCGAATCCTGTACGTTCATATAAAAACCTCTTCGATCCATCGTGAGCCCTTCACTGTAACCCTTTAACAGAAAGCCAAAATTATCATAGGTATTACTTGTCCACCCCTGAACAATGGCGGTCACTGAAATCGATAGAGAATTCTGACCGGTTTCGAGCGTACCGAATGAAGAATTGCTGGCATCATACTCCAGACCGTTTGCATAATCTTCAATGAGTCGATATGCACTGAGGTTATAATATTCGGAAGGATCTGGTTGTGAGACCAGGGTGTCTACATATAGAATCAGGCGTGCCAGATTAATTGTGATATCTTCAGCTACGCTTGAAACGTCAAATTGCAGACGGATTCGATCATGTGTGCCATTGTCCATAAATAGAAGATCAGGACGATTGGGAGCTGGTTTTTGTACATAATACGTATCCGATAGCGGGTAGACTGTTTCTGTGACAAGCGTATCACCATCTATGTAAAAATCCAAACGTGGTTTCAGATCATCACTGTTTTGTTTGCTATAAAATCTGGCGTATGCATTATTGTCCATCTCATCGATTATGAGAATAAATCCGGTCGTATCAAGCCAGGTTTCAACCCAATCGGGATCAAGATCAAACGTATAGCTGTTATTTCCAACAGAATCCTCAGTGATTTCCCAGGTGGAGATGATGTCCGGTATCAGTGCATCAGGGAAATCATCCCCATTATCAACAGCATCCTGCCAATCCTGATTCCATGTGTGGAGTGACACAGAAAATGATCCATTCTCCATATTGCTCTCACTTTGGTGAAGATAGAGTTTCACGCTGTCAATATTCGTACTATCTGCCAATGGCGGGAAAAGCACTGTGCTAACGGCACGATCATCAAGGTCATCTCCGGTATAGGTATATAGATAGTAGGAGCTTGAATTACTCGGCGACTCTGTGAAAACCGAGTCGGCTTCTGTTGAATAAACAGGATCCCCTTTTTCCACAGAGGGAATGATGCGATTTACATAAGAGGCTCCTGTTGGATTGCTTTCCGGAACCGTGCATCCCCCCAATAACATCAATATCATAACGAAAGTGATCGATGACATTGTCGTAAGGGTAAAGCTTTTTGCATATAATAACTTCATTCAGAATATTCCATTTCAAGAATTAATTGAATCCGATCAAAGTGAATCATTTTAATACTTTTTCATGATATTGTCAAGTCATGAAAATAAAAACTCCAAACGTTCTAACTATCATCACACGCAAAAATATAAAAATCGTTCCGTTCTAATTTAATCCAAATTTAAAATTGGACGTCATTTTTCATTTAAAGCGGTTGACAATACTCATGCAATATCGTAAATTGATACACCTTGTTCAGCAAGGATGTAGTTCACTGCAGACATGTAATACCTCATGCAGTAAATAAATAATTCTAAATCCCAAGGATACAATCACTTTACATGGAACGTTTTAGCGATTACTATAATCATTTACTCAAATTTTTAAAATTAGTACAAATTTCCCGGATTAACCGGATATGGCTTTTCAGTGCTGTTGGATTATCCTCAGCCCTCATCATTATAATAACCATTTCTTATCGTCTTTTCTTTTCATCCTGGATGATTGATGAGAATACCGGTAACTCCATGGTTCATATCCGGTCAGGGATGTCTCTGGTTCAAATTGCGGATTCCCTGTATCAGCATAGGATTCTGGAAGATACTGATTGTTTTATCACAGCCGCGAAGATGTCCGGCATGTCCCGGAAACTGAAAGCAGGCACATATCAGTTCACAGGCAGACAAACCAATTATCGCATCCTGAGACGGATTGTCAAGGGTGACATCCTGCTCATTAAAGTCACCCTCAGAGAAGGTATTTGGGCCAGGGATATCGCATCCATTTTAAATGAAAAGATCGGTATTAATCCAAATGAATTTATTCAGACCGTCAATGATCCCGCTCTTTGCTTGGAATACGGGATTAAAGCGGAATCTCTTGAAGGATATCTTTATCCAGACACGTATTACCTGCATCAGGGTATGAGCGCGAAAGATGCAATTGGGATCATAGTAAACCACTTCTTTGACATATTTTCCGATTCGCTCATACAAAAATCCGCCCAATTGGACATGACTATGAATGAAGTCGTCACGATGGCCTCCATCATTGAAGGAGAAGCGGTTCTGGCATCAGAGCGGCCATTAATCAGTGCGCTCTATCACAAACGGCTCAGACTGGGTATGCGTCTTCAAGCCGATCCGACGATTCAATATCTTATCCCGGACGGACCGAGACGTCTGTTGAGCAAGGATCTGGAAATCGAATCTCCCTATAATTCTTATATCCATGGAGGTTTGCCTCCGGGCCCTGTGAACAATCCGGGAATTGCATGCATTAAAGCCGCATTGTATCCCGCAGCCGTCCCTTATCTGTACATGGTTGCCAATGGAGACGGATCCCATACCTTTTCCACGAACATGGAAGATCATTTAAGAGCAAAAAGTCGTTTTGACCGAGTTCGCCGTAGCGTGCGCCGTAAAAACGGCCAATAATCATTTTATTGGAATATTATGGAAGATATTTTTAAATCTTTAAATCCTGAGCAGCTTAAAGCAGTGACCGCCCCGGATGGTCCGATTTTGGTTTTAGCCGGTGCGGGCAGCGGCAAGACACGTGTACTGACCACTCGGATTGCCCATCTCATCAAACAGCGCGAAGTTCCTCCCTGGCAAATCCTTTCCATGACCTTCACCAATAAAGCGGCTGGAGAGATGCGCGGTCGGGTTGCTAAGTTAACCGGCGAAAACAAAGGCCTGTGGGTTGGAACGTTTCATTCCATTTTCGCGAAATTGCTGCGTATGGAAGCTCAGCAGGTCGGATTGTATGTGAATTTTGGAATCTATGATTCAGACGATCAGGTCCGGCTCATCAAATCGATTATGGAAACCCTTCGCGTCCCTGTCACCCAATATGCTCCCAAATCCATTGCTTCTGTCATCAGTAAGTGTAAAAACGGCTTGATCCCTCCAAACCAATTTATGAAATCAGCAAGCACACCATTTGAAGAAATTGCGGGAAAGATTTACTCTGCCTATGAAAATCAATTGCGATTGAATCAGGTGTTCGATTTTGATGATTTAATCACTGTACCGATACAGATATTTGAAAAATATCCGGAGATTCTTGCCAAATACCAGGAGCGTTTCCAATACGTGCACGTTGATGAGTATCAGGATACTAATATCGCACAATATACCCTGGTGCGCATGCTGGCAGAGGTGCATCAAAATTTGTATGTGGTCGGTGATGATGATCAATCCATTTATGGATGGCGCGGTGCGGATATTCGGAACATTCTCGACTTCGAGAAGGATTTCCCAAATACCCAGATTTTCCGACTAGAACAGAATTACCGCTCCACGAAAACGATCCTTAAGGCAGCAAGTTCAGTAGTGGTTCACAATTCCGGGCGAAAAGGCAAGACACTCTGGACGGATGGGGCAGATGGAGAAAAAATTGAACTCATCGAAACGATGGATGAGCGAGAAGAAGCATCTCGGATTGTTGAAAAAACTCGTGATGAGGTTTTTAAGCATAAACGCACATTCAAGGATTTTGCAATCCTCTACCGAACCAGTGCCCAGTCCCGTGCGATTGAGGATGCGCTTCGTCGAGGCGGGATGTCCTATGTGATTGTGGGTGGAGTACGATTTTATGAGCGAAAAGAAATCAAGGACGCATTGGCCTATCTCAAGCTTATTGCCAATCCAATGGATACAGTGAGCCTGAAACGCATTATTAATTTTCCTGCACGTGGGATCGGAGATGTTTCCCTAACGCACGTACAAAATTACGCAGCAGAACAGGGAAAATCCATCTTTGACAGTTTGGCTGATGTAAAACAAATTCCGGAATTGACTGAAAGGGCTGGAACTGCTATTCATACATTCAACAAAATGATAGTAAAATATCAGCAATTGATTGATGAAATTTCTCCAAACGAACTGGTACACACCCTGATGGATGAGTGTGGTTTGCTGCACAACCTGAAGGAAGATTCCACAAGTGAGGGGCAATCGCGCCTTGAAAATATAAGAGAATTTCTATCAGCGATTAAAGAATATGTGGAGGAGAGCGATTCACCCACTCTGGCCGGATTTCTTGAAGGCGTGGCGCTTGTCTCGGATGTGGATACCTGGAATGATAAAACCAATGCAATTACTCTGATGACATTGCACAGCGCAAAAGGGCTGGAATTTCCTGTCATATTTATTCCGGGTATGGAGGAGAACCTGTTCCCGATTAGTCGCGCTCTTGAATCACCGGAACAAATCGAAGAAGAGCGTCGTCTCTTTTATGTGGGGCTTACGCGTGCCGAGCAGAAGGTCTACTTGCTATATACCAATCGGCGCAACACTTATGGCAGTGAGAGTTATCGATTGCCATCCCGCTTTATTGACGAGATCGATTCGAGTGTGATTGAGCGCAAAAAATCCAGATCCACCACCACATCTTCATCCTTACCCTCATCCTTTACGCGACCAAGGATTTCCTCTCAAAAAATCTATGCTGATGCGCATCCCGATTATGAGGCGTTTTCACAAGAAAGTACCCTGCTCAGAAAGGGACTTATGGTCACGCATGCGCTTTTCGGTCGCGGACAAATCACAAGTGTCGAAGGCAGTGGAAAGAAAATGAAGGTCACGGTTCAGTTCCAAAATGGCAGTGTAAAGAAGTTTATCGCCCAATATGCGCAATTTGATATCGGATAGTTGAAGAAATTCAATTTAAAACGATAACATAACTTCTTTTTGCTTGACTCAATCTTGAATATTTTTTATATTTGGCTTCAATCATTCGTGATAATTTATGCAGACATTTATGCACTCAATAAGCAAGACATACTCAAGGTTTTTAGATCGAATCCAAATGGCAGACAAATCTAATAAATTTGCCTATCAACCAGCCATGCAAATTGGTTCGCACCCCTCTGTTTTATGTATACATGTAGGGATTATTCGAGTTATTATCGACCAGGTATGCATTCTCGGCCTAATTGGTATGGGTTTGCATTCCCTAGTAGTATCGGGGTAATCCTGAACGGTCATTCCTACAGACTCTATCATAACGTTCAATAATCCAATTCAGCAACATCTTGTAGGTTTGACCCGGGCAGGGACGGATCAAGAACTACATTCTGAATGAGGTCATATGAAAAGCGACAAGATTAAAAAAGGATTTGAAAGGGCACCGCATCGAAGTCTTCTTAGGGCATGCGGCGTCAAAGATCAGGATTTCAAGAAACCGTTTATTGGAGTTTGTAATTCCTACGTGGATATCATTCCGGGTCATGTGCATTTGCAGGAGTTCGGCCGGATTGCCAAAGACTCCATCCGTGAGGCTGGTGGTGTGCCGTTTGAGTTCAATACAATCGGTGTTTGTGATGGTATTGCCATGGGACACGATGGAATGAAGTACTCGCTTCCAAGCCGCGAATTGATTGCGGATGCGGTGGAAACCATGGTCAAGGCCCATTGTTTCGACGGTTTGGTCTGTATCCCGAATTGCGACAAGATTATTCCTGGAATGATGATGGGTGCGATGCGGGCTAACATTCCTACTATCTTTATAAGCGGCGGCCCCATGGCTGCGGGTAAGACTCCTTCCGGTAAAATCGTGGATCTCATCTCTGTTTTCGAAGGCGTCGGACAATATCAAGCCGGAACCATCAATGAAGATGAATTGAAGGAACTGGAAGATTACGGATGCCCGGGATGCGGATCATGCTCTGGCATGTTTACCGCAAATTCCATGAACTGCCTGACAGAAGCGATTGGACTCGGTCTGCCCGGAAATGGCACTGTACTCGCAGAAACCCCGGAGAGAAGAGAACTGGTCCACAAGGCAGGGGCACAAATCATCCGGCTGGTTGAAGCGGATCTTAAACCACGTGACATCGTCACAACCGAAGCAATAGACAATGCATTTGCTTTGGATATGGCCATGGGCGGTTCTACAAACACGGTACTCCATGTTCTGGCTATTGCTCATGAGGCTGAAGTGGATTACACGATGGATCGAATTGACAGTGTTGCGCGCAAAGTACCACATATCTGCAAAGTATCTCCTGCCTCCACGGTGCATATCGAAGACGTGGACCGGGCTGGTGGAATCAGTGCCATCTTGAATGAAATTGCGAAAAAGAATGTACTTAAGCTCGATCAAAAAACAGTGACTTTAAAAACGTTGAGTGAAAATATCCAATCTGCTGAAATCAAGGATACAGATGTGATTCGCAAACTGGACAATCCCTACAGTCAAGAGGGAGGATTGGCCATCCTGAAAGGCAATCTGGCTCCAGAAGGCGCTGTGGTGAAAACCGGGGCAGTGGATCCGAAAATGTTTATACACGAAGGACCAGCCGTGATCTTTGAATCCCAGGAAGAGGCGTGTGAAGGAATCCTGAACGGCAAGGTAAAAGCGGGGGATGTGGTTGTGATCCGCTATGAAGGCCCGGCAGGCGGGCCCGGCATGCAGGAAATGCTTTCTCCCACAGCCAATATTATGGGTATGGGTT
>JABMRT010000091.1 GCA_013202295.1 Candidatus Zhuqueibacterota bacterium | reverse complement strand
TGCTGATTTCGAGAATGCCGAATATAACGGTTGGGAGGGTTATGGGGATGTTTTTGATGAGGCCCTGATCAGCGTTGATCCTGAAGATAGCGAAAACAGTGTGATGGAATGCATATATGATTGTGCACTTTCCGATAATAACTCGGGCATGTTAAGAAAGGCTGGATTGAGCATTGTGGTAGATGGTGACACTGCGACTGCTCTGGTGATCAATGTATGGGTTGACGGGGAATTTCTTGAAGAGTTGGATGGTATACAAATTTACTGTATGGATCAGAGTGCATGGCAATGGCAGAGTGCCTGGTATTCACCACAGATGCTGATCGAAGGGTCCTGGAACCGGCTTGTCTATCAATTTTCACAGAGTTTTGAGAATGTAGACGGATTCGAGACATTGATGAATTCCGGTTTACAGTGTGGCATAGAATTCATTTATTTAAGTGGTTCCGACTATTATGGTTCAGTCTATGCGGATAATATTTATCTTCTGGGAGTGGCTGGTACCACACATGTCGGGGCCGGGCAGAACTATGATTCACCCAGTTCATTTAAGCTGGAGCAAAATTACCCCAATCCGTTCAATCCAATAACCTATATCGCCTTTACACTTCCACAGTCTGATCAGATAACTGTATGTGTTTATGATATCAACGGACGGTTGGTCACAACACTTGTGGATAATGAATCCCAACCAGCTGGTCGCATGACCGTACCCTTTAACGCATCTGGCTTGAGCAGCGGGATTTACTATTACAGAGTGCAGACTTCCAATGCAACTCAGATGAAAAAAATGGTTCTTGTCCGATAGTTAAACAGAATGAGATCAGATGAAGCGGGATACAATCCCGCCCTTTTTATATCGGATGGATATCGAGTCAATACATTGTTATCCAAAAAATTCGTTATTATCTCAATGAATCAGTGATTGGATCCGCTGTAATGCAATGATCGCCTGCATGAATCCGATGACAATAAATGAGGAGTATCCAATAAAACTATATATTGGATGTTTGAGAACGATTTGTAAATCGCATTGCTTTTTATATTGAAAATGTATACAATTGTCCACTTAATATTACTATAGCTATTTTCATTGAATGAAAGGGTCGCACATGAGACTGCACATTGTCGATATCGTAATCATCTTTGCATATCTGGCATCAACCGTAGTTATCGGTCTGGTTCTGAAAAAAGTCGCCCAGAAGAATAAAAAATCTTACATTCTCGGCGGAAATAAGTTGCCCTGGTATATGCTCGGGTTGTCCAATGCTTCCGGCATGTTTGACATTTCTGGAACCATGTGGCTGGTTACTCTCGGATTTGTTTACGGCTTGAAAAGTATCTGGATTCCCTGGTTGTGGCCTGTTTTCAATCAGATATTTTTGATGGTCTATCTGTCCACATGGCTGCGACGCTCCAATGTGTCGACTGGCGCAGAGTGGATGGGCACCCGGTTTGGCAAGGGAACCGGCGCCACATTGTCCCATAACATCATCGTGGTTTATGCGCTGATCAGTTGTCTCGGATTCCTGGCGTACGGTTTTGTCGGGCTTGGCAAGTTTATTGAAATTTTCATCCCTTGGGAGATCGTTTCCCAATACGTGCCTTTTCATGTGTCCGCTCAATACGTACCGCATCTCTATGGAGTGATTTTCACACTCTTTGCCATGTCGTACGCGATCCTTGGAGGTATGGTCAGTATTGTCTGGGCCGACGTGCTCCAGTATATTATCATGACCATCTCTTCCATCGCCATCGGTATTATTGCAATGAATGCGCTCGCTACGCACGTGCTCGATGTGCCGCCCGGCTGGCTCAATCCCTTTTTCGGGTGGAAACTGGGACTTAACTGGAGTCAAATCATCCCGGAGGTGAATGCGAAGATCGCAAGTGATGGCTTTTCGCTGTTCTCTATCTTTTTCATGATGGCACTTTTTAAAGGGATTCTGGTCAGTGCGGCTGGTCCAGCGCCGAATTATGACATGCAAAAAATCCTGGCAACCAAGTCGCCTAAAGAAGCTGCTAAAATGAGCGGATTCGTTTCGGTGGTTCTCAATCCCATTCGTTATTTTATGATCACCGGATTTGTGGTGTTGGGTCTGCTCTTCTATAACAGGCTGGATCTCATATCAGGCGGCAAACTGGATTTTGAACAGATTCTGCCTTCCGCGATTAATGAATTCGTACCCATCGGTCTCCTCGGACTCATTCTGGCCGGATTGCTGGCCGCGTTTAATGGCACATTTGCCGGTACACTGAATGCTGCGCAAGCCTATATTGTGAATGATATTTATCTCAAATATATCAAGCCCGGCGCAACCAATGTACAAATTAAAGCGGCGAATTATCTCATGGGCGTTCTCGTCGTTGCTGTGAGTATTGTTTTTGGTATTTTCGCTCAAGATGTCAACAGTATCCTCCAATGGATTGTATCGGCCTTATGGGGTAGCTACATTTCCTCTAATATTCTCAAATGGTACTGGTGGCGATTTAACGGGCAAGGATATTTCTGGGGTATGGTTTCGGGTATAATTCCAGCATTAATATTTCCAACAATATTTAAGACCACACTGGAACTTTATTATTTCCCGCTGATCATGTTGATTTCGATCATTGGATGCCTGATCGGCACCTATTCCGCGCCTCCGACCGAAGAGAGCGTACTGAAAGAGTTCTACAAGACAGTGCGTCCGTGGGGATTCTGGAAGCCTATTCTTGAGAAGATCAAGGCTGAAGATCCATCTTTTGAACCGAACAAAGGTTTCAAGATGGATATGTTCAATATTGTGATCGGTATAGTCTGGCAGACAGCGATCATTATTGTGCCGATTTATTTGATCCTGAAAGAGATGTGGTTTGTAGGAATCGCCGCGATTGTTGTGATCATTACATCGGCTATTTTGAAAAAATCATGGTGGGATCGTTTGGCGGACGATTGATCTAATAGAAATCCCAAGTTGAATTACAATTAACTCTGGTGGGTATCTTATATGCCTGCCAGAGTTTTTTTTATTTGATCAATTATTCTCAAGATAGTACTTGACAATCACATAAAAAATAAGTATAGTTCATTCAATGAATGAACTAACCTTAAATACGACCAATCCAACATCTTTGGATCTCAAAAAGAAAAGTCATCATCATCGGGTGCTTCAGGTACTCCGTATGAGCAAAGATCTGTCCTGAGGGCAACTGACCGGAGAAACAGGAAATCGTGCATCCACCATGGTTTATATCCTACGCGCACTACGGGATTCTATCATTTATTGAGCGATGGCTGAATGGACTCATAAATCAGGCAAGTTGATCAGATGCTTTATTATATCTTATTTTTCCGCAAGTGCTTTTTATCTCTTGTAAAGAAGAAACCAAAAGGACTATTAAAAATATCCGGCTGTTTCAGAAAACTTTCTAAATGGATAGTAACAATATTCTTGCAATTATATGACCAGTTTATGATCAAACGTAATTATGCACAACGGATTACTCTAAGAAATTTCTTATGAAAAGAAAGACAATCTATATTATTATTGTTCTTTTCGTATTTTTACTGAATGATCGTCTGCATCTGATCAGTGGCCGAGCTCCACCCTAATCAAGTTAGTTTCCTGCATCAATTGAACAACATAAAATACCTAAGAGGAGAGTGAAAAATGAAAAAGTTACAATCATCAGGCGTGGTTATTTTATTGGTTCTTCTCTCGTTTGTTTTCCTGATGGGTGAGACCTTAAACGCCCAACAGTTTGCAGACAGCACCGCATTGTTCGTGGTTGCTGATGCTGCCAACCCTGTTGCGGCTGAAACGCAGGTTGTTACGAGGCTTCAAGATATGGGATTTGATATAGAGCTTGTCGATCACTATAATGCGAATGATAGTGATGCAGACGGCAAGTCACTTGTGTTAATATCATCGACAGTTTACTCAGGCACTCTTTATGGCAATATGCCAGGGCTTGATGGCTTAGAAATTCCTGTGATCAACTGGGAGCCATTTATTGTTGATGAATTCGGATTTCAGGCTGAAGCTGGCGGGGAATTGAATCCGACTGACCAAATAAATATTATACTTGAAGACCACCCATTGGCGGCAGGTTTACCTGCGGGATTAACTACAATCACGACTACTTTGAAACCCCTCAGTTATGCTGAACCGCAAGGAGATGTTGAGATTATAGCCGTCAATCCTGATTCTGCGCATCAAGCAGTTCTTTTTTGCTACGAAAAGGGCGCTCAAATGTATACAGGAGTAGCACCGGCTAGAAGAGTGGGTCTTTTCCTGTTTAATACTACTGCTGACTCATTGACCGAAGATGGATGGGCGCTGTTTGACGCATCTGTGATTTGGGCCATGGGTGCCGATGAACCGAATACTGTTGATGATTTGGCTCTCGAAGCTCCAATCCAATTTATGCTTTATGAAAATTATCCGAATCCATTTAATCCGACAACAACAATTTCTTATTCAATCCCAGAAAAAGTACATGTGAATATTAATATTTATAACATGTTAGGTGAACATGTAATCACATTGGTTAACCGCCAGGAAACAGCTGGGAATCATTCCGTTCTATGGAATGCATTGGATAAGCTGGGCAATCGTGTTACGAGTGGTCTCTATATTTGTAAAATTGACGCCGGGATATTTAAGAAGAGTCATCAAATGTTACTACTGAAATAATATATAATCGTAATCTCAGGGAGGTTAAATACCTCCCTGAGATTATTATGAAGGTAACCTGTTGTGTCTAATTAGTAAGTATACTTGACATTATTAATTGTTCCCTTATTAAAGTATTTATTGGACCTATGTTAAATCGAGTGGGTCAATATTCTGCATTCAAATTAAAATCAAATACTAAAAATAAGGTCCTGGCTCATTTCTGGAATTATGATAAATGAAAAGTAATCGAATTATTAAGAGCATCAAAAATTTTAGTTTTATTAAAAGGACGTTTTTATTATGAATAAGAGAGCATGCATTTTTGCAGCACTATTCTTAACAATTATCGTAAGTATTTATGCACAGGAGCATCCGTTTTTAATTGTAAGCGAATCGGAATTTGCAACATTACGTACGAAATCCAGTACCGCACCCTGGTCAGAAATTAAATCTAAAGCGACATCGGATGCTGCGGTTACAATAAGTAATGGTGCAGATTTTCGAAAAATAGCCAATAAAGTATCCGCAGCAGCTCTTTTATATATACTTAATGAGGACGAGGGACAAAGAACAAATAATATAAATATTATTATTCAAACAATAAACCTTTATGATACAGACGCTCTTGGACCAAATTGGTCAGGTTTTGTATACCCGGGCACCGCTTTTTTTAATTGCGTGCTTGCCTATGATGTTGTTTATAATGGTATGACCGAATCTCAACGTAATACCGCGCATACAAAACTTGAACAAATCGGCGACTGGTATATGAACAACACAGGTTACGGCTGGTCTCTTTCCTTATATTCGGCAAGAGGAATATGGTCATTACTGGAAGGCAACACATCTGGTATTAATACAAACAGCACCAATTATGTAAACTATCTTAAAACGTTATTCACCCCAAACGGTTTATTTACAGAGGGCACAGGATATTGCTGGGACAGGCTTGGAGCAGATTATAAAAGAGACCACAAATCCTGCTTTCTTGATGTTCTTGAATATACCGGCACTAAAACGGGATTATATGATGATCCGCTGATTATCAGTTATTATGAATGGCTGTATACCGCATTATCTCCTTTTAAACGTGTCCTTCCCTTTGGAGATGCAACTCCCGAATTTCGGGTTAACGGCAATTACAATGGCCCGGCACTTTACCGCGCTGCAAAATTCTCAACACTGGCCGGGCAGAATGCAGGATGGATTACCACATCAATAACCGGATCTACGCTTCTAACCTATATTCTCCACGAAGAATTTCCAACGGCTGTTCCCCCTCAGAGTTCTTATAATCCCGACGGTTATGCAGGGTTTTGGGAACAGGCAGAACAAGTGACTCAAAACTCTCTTATGGGGGCATTGTGGAGCTGTATAGAATCAGGCTGGCACTCTCATAAAGAAACCAATTCTATTTACATTGCCGGATTTGGCGAGCATTTAATAAGAAATTCGGGATATAACGGTGCAAGCCAGGGGCTTTTAGGCTTCTCCTGGAATGATATTCATGCGAACGCATTATACGGGAACACGGTTCTCATAAATGACGCGAATCATACAGGGATAATTGGTGGAGGAATTGACGAGGCATTCTTTTCATCAACAATGGATTATGCAAGCAGCCTTTCCGGTCATGCTCTTGGCAATAACGACCATACCCGTAATTTTGTTTTTGTAAAGCCAACCTCTGTCAATAACGGCTATTTCCTTCTTTTTGATGAAGTTAAAGCGGCAAATGCAAGCCATAACGCCAGCGTATCTCTTCATCCTAATGCGGATAATTGTGTGGCGGTAACAGAAGATCAGGAATACCATTCCCAGATTCAGGAATTCACTACCGGAGCTGATGTAAACATCTTTCTGGCAACAGCTCCCATAGATGTCGAAATTCTTGAAGGGCCAATTGGCAATGGTACGGGTGGTTATTCAAATGGTTTTGTGGGTAAATTTCTGTATCCCACATACGATACGGATGCTTTTGGCGAACGTAATATTCTTACAGCATTGTTTCCCTACAAGCCGGGTGTGACAAAACCAACTGCGGCAAGACTTGCAGGCGTCACAAACGGGACAGGAGTTGAAATTAAACACAGTGCCGAAGTTTTAGATTATGCAGTTGTTCAGGAGAGTGATACCGTATCTTTTTTCGGCTCTGTATTGTTTAACGGGAAAGCAGTATTATACCGTACGGTTAGCGGCAGTCTGAATTTTTATTTGGCCCGTAAGGCAACCTCGTTTGCGTACGGTAATGATGTTGGCTTCACAAGTACTCTGCCTGTAAGTGTTTTTTTGGAAGACGCAAATGGTAAAATTGTTTCACCGGGCACGGAGGTTACCTTTTTTGCTGAGGGTATTACCGGAGTGACGTTTAATGGTTCTCCATTAACGCCAACAACAACAACCGATAATTCGGTAACGGTTACTATTCCGTCAGGTACACATGATATTATACTTGACGGTGTGACGCATGTTATTGCACCCGCCGATGTATTGCCTGAGCATTACAAATTGAATCAGAATTATCCAAATCCATTCAATCCGGCCACAACGATCGAATATGAATTGGCCAAATCTGAAAAAGTGACAATTCGCATCTACAATGTACTCGGCAATGAGATTGTGACACTGGTCAATGATTGCGCTATGAATGCAGGATCCCATAGTATCTCATGGAATGGGGCAGATCATTCCGGTCGCATCGTTGGTGCAGGTGTCTATATCTATAATATCCTGGCCGGATCGTTCATAGAATCAAGAAAGATGCTGTCACTAAAATAGTATCAAATGACCATTGGACTTCGTCGCGTTCGTTTTTTGAAATTACTGTGTTCTCTAATAAGTATTCGAAAGTGATCACTGCTTGATCATGTCAAAGAACAGGGTGTTTGGTTTTGAACTTGAACAATAAATTTTCAGTAGAGCCTAATTAAAGGAGATTTATCACGAAATATTATTTTTGCTTTTATCTCTGTTTCGTTCTGTTTGCAAATATTGTATCGGCACAGAATATTAATGAATTCGAGAAAGACAAAGCAGATATTGAAGCTGCTGTTAAGGAGGAAGTAAAAGCTTATTTGGAACAAGATTACGATACATGGGAAAAATATTGGATTCAAAAACCAGAGCAAGTGATAGTGGCTTCCAACCGAAACCATTCTTTTACTCATGTTGGATGGGAATCACTTGATAAAGGTGTTAAAGCAGAATTTAGTTCAGATGCAGTACCGGATATAGAAATTAACAAAACTAATTTTGACATTCATATGAATGGTAAATATGCATTTGTTATGTTTGATGTAATCCAGAAGCAAACGACTGGAAACAGAACACAAATCGATAGTTTAAAGACTTATGCCGTAATGATTAAACAAGATAATATCTGGAAATATATTTCCATGCATTTGGTGGCAGAAAAAAATTATGATCCTACATTGATCAATGTAATACATAGTTTGAATTGGGCTTCATGGGTTTTAGGCAATGAATTACAAGATAATGATGCAGCACTGAAAATACTTAATATTAGTGAAGAATTAGATCCTGATTATGAAAAAACACATCAGATTAGTGCAGTACTCTACGAAAATATAAAGAATAATGAAAGCGCATTAATGCATTGGGAAAAAGTTTTAAATTCAGACCCAAATAATGAAATGGCGAAAGAACGAATTGAGGCGTTACGAGAATAGTTGGATGACCCATTGTACGATCTCTTACACCCAGGATGGCAGCGTCGTGTTCAATAAGGGTGCAGATGTTCTTGTCGACAATTGCGAAGTACACCACTTGATGAAGGATATAGAATGAAAAAAACAGGTATTCTGAAATGCACATTTGGCACGAATTATCGCTTCTATAGGACATTCAGACCGATTGGTGATATCAGATTGTGGACTGCCGATTCCGAGAAATGCTGAAGTCGTTGATCTTGCATTGTCTGAGGATATCTCAAGATTTTTATATGAACTCAGAGTGATACTGGAAGAGTTTCACACTGAAGAAGCAATTATTGCGAAAGAAATTTTAGAAATGAATACGTCCGTTTATGATCAAATGGTAAGCCTGCTGCCAAAGATAAAATTAATAAAAATTGCTCTTGACGATTTAAAGAAAGTATTAAATGAATTGAACAATATTACATTTGTAAGAAATGGAGAAGCAACACCTTATGCCAATATTATTCTAATTTCAGGTGTCACTTTCTAATTTCTCCTGAAATAAATCAAGAATATAGACATGTCTAAAAAAAAGTATTATAGGGTATTAACCTGAATAATTCATGAATCGGGGAAGAGAACACATCCAAGAATTGTTAAAATAATGGATTGCATTAAAATGGCAAGGGGTAAGAGGTGAGTGGCGAGGGGCTGCCCCGCACTCCCTTTTTGAGGCGGGAAGGATGAGAAAATCCAAGTTTATGAATAGATCAGGTTAAAAATACAAAGGGAAAATAATTAGTACCTTGATTTTGTTGTTGGTTCACTCCAACGGACCGATGGAGACAGGATTATATGAAGCTGAAACAGGATTCCACTCGAAATAAAATCCTTCAGAAAATAATAAAGGAAGTGGTCATCTAGATTCATGAAGACGTCATCAAACAGGCGTTCCCAAAATAGGGAGAGTATTATGAATATTAGCAAACGTTGGTTAATTTGCTTGATGGTGTGCCTGGCCTCCATATCGCTGGTAGCCGGAACCACAGGAAAGATAGCAGGGAAGGTTACCGATGCATCTACCGGTGATCCGCTTGCCGGAACCAATGTTCAGGTTGTGGGTTCGGATCGCGGAGCAGCCGCAAATTTTAACGGCCGTTATTCGATTCTCAACTTGCCCCCAGGGGTGTACACGATACGATTTACAATGATGGGATATACATCGCTCATCATGGAGAACGTACACGTTTCGATCGACCTGACAACCACAATCAATGCAGATCTTTCGCCAACAGTATTGGAAACCGATGAGACGGTCACTGTGGTGGCCGATCGTGAGATGATCCAACCTGATATGACCGGATCAATGGCTACTATCGGAGCCGAAAAAATTGAAAATCTGGCTGTGCAGTCAATCGAAGATGTGCTTGCTATCCAGGCCGGTGTCGTGCGTGATGGTCACGAATTCCATATCCGTGGCGGCCGCAGCAGTGAAGTTGCTTTCTGGGTAGATGGTGTAGCCACAACTGATGTGTTCAGCGGTGGTAATACGATAACGGTCGAGAACAGCGCCATCCAGGAACTTCAGGTCATAAGCGGCACATTCAATGCAGAATATGGCAACGCCATGTCCGGTATCGTAAACATCATTACCAAGGAGGGTGGCGCTGAATACAGTGGACAATTTTCCTCCTATATCGGAGATTATATCAGCAATCACGGTGTCTATTCCGTGCTCGAAGACGTAGAACTGATCCGCGATGCGAATGGTGCGGTTATTGAAGAAAACGAGGTAGCGACCAATCCGCTGATGGAATTTAATCCGACCTACAATACAGATTTAACATTGAGCGGACCCATGCCAGGGCTGAGTGATCGATTGACATTCTTCCTGAATGGCCGTTATTATTCCAACGAGGGATACCTGTACGGCAGGGACTGGCATTTGCCCCAGGGCATTGCGGGTGACAGCAGTATTGTGCCAATGAACCCTTACCGAAACTATTCGGGCATGGGCAAGCTGACCTATCGGCTGAGTAAAAGTATGAAGCTCAATTACAGCTATTATATCAATGACTGGAAGAATGAGCGCACTTACAGCCATGCAGACAAATACAATCCATTCGGTCAACCCCAGCAGGGAGGATCAAGTCAGACACATATGCTGGCGTTGAACCATGTACTTTCACCCAGCACATTTTATGAATTACGTGTCTCCCGGATGCGCAAGGAAAATTATCGGTATCTCTATGAAGATCCGACCCTGACACCACACTGGATGGTTGAAGTCCCTGCCGATACAGCGATGGGTACCCCAGGTTACACGCTTGATCTTCGAAATCCCGATGATCGGACTGTCTGGGACTATTTAAAACAGGAAGGCATTCCATATAATTATTTCGTCGATCCTGATGATCCCGAAGGGTATGTGCATACCGATTCCCTCAGAACCCCGGCCTCATACAGTTATCGCCGGGCCGGAACGCAGAATGCACACTCAACTCGAACGACAGCATATTGGCTGGGAAAGCTGGACATCACCAGCCAGATCAATCAAACACATCAGGTGAAGGCCGGATTGGAAGTCATCAGGCATGAATTGGGTTTGAATTGGTTTGATCTGCAGCCCAAACAGGTTGAAGGCAGAGACGAGCAGGTCGTGCCTTATGAACCGGCGGTGCCCTCTATAGAGACCATTTATCATAATCAATATGATAACCGAAATCCATTCCAGCTTTCGGCCTACCTGCAGGACAAGATCGAACTTCAGGAAATGATTGTGAACATTGGTGTGCGTCTCGATTATTTTGATCCGAATTATGTGGTACCCGCGTATGCAAAGGATATTAATATTTACGATCCCATGACAGATGAATTCCGCTACAGGAATCCCGATGCACCGGATTCACTTCTGGTAGAATACACCCCTGATGAACGCAGGGCATTCATGCATAAAGGCGCGGACGCCAAATGGCAGATCAGTCCGCGATTGGGTATTGCCTATCCCATATCCGATCAGGGCACGATCCATTTCTCCTACGGCCACTTCTTCCAGATGCCCCAATTTCAGCATATTTACTACAGCCCGGATTTCAAACTGACCAGCGGCACCGGAAATTCGATAATCGGGAATGCGAATATTGATGCCGAGCGCACCGTACAGTATGAAATCGGACTGCAGCAGGCCCTGTCCGAGGACATTGCCGTGGATGTGTCTGTCTATTACAAGGATATACGTGACTGGGTCAGCACCAGCCCGCTTATTGAGACAGAACGGCCCGGCGTGGCCTATTCGCTTTATACGAATAAGGCCTATTCGAATGTTTACGGCATCACCGTAGATCTTGAGAAACGCTTCTCCAATCATTTTAGCGGGAACCTGTATTATATGTATCAGGTTGTGGAGGGCACCTATGCCAATCCAAATGATGCGTTCAATGCACTCAATGCTCAAGAGGAACCTCGAATTAATCTGATTCCCATGAACTGGGATCAGCGTCATACACTGAACGCGGTTGTCACAGTCGGTTATTCCGGGTGGATGACCACATTGATGTGGAACTACAATTCCGGCCGGCCATACACACCTGCTTATACGATAGGAACGTTTGTGGGTGGAAACTCATATTCTGGTTTACGTGAGAACAGCAGTCGTCTTCCCAGTACATCCAGTCTGGATATACGGTTGCAAAAACGCATTCAGGTCAATGGTCTGAATATGACTGTGTTTTCCACCATGTACAATGTGTTGGATCAGAAATGCGAGACGGCTGTTTATGCAGAAACAGGCACGGCCAAGTACAGTGTGAATATTGATGAGACGTATTCTGGATATGATTCGAAGCGTGTTGGAACTTACACCGATTATGTCCGTCAGCCGAACTGGTATATCCCGCCGAGGCAGGTTCAGGTAGGGTTAAAAATTGGATTTTGACCCGATCAATTTATCAATAAGCACTCCGCGTAAGGATTCGGGATAACCATGAGAGATTCGTACTGGATGAAATACAAAAAGAGAGTAATTATATATAAATTTGAATTCTATTATCCATGTATATAAATTTTTCAGGTTAAATCCACACTCAGATGAATAAAAAGGAGAAACCAATGAGACGATTCAAATATATCCTTTTAATTGTGTTCATGCTGGCTCTGCCGCTCGTGCTTCTGGCACAAATGGATGACCTGCACGGCGATCAGGCATATTCCATGAACGGTCTGCATTCCGGGAACATGATCCGGACTACATTCTGGAATGACGGTCAGGTGGGACTGCGGGCCAACAGTCCTACTGATATCGCCGGTGAATGGCCGATCGGAAGCAGCCGAGAATATATAGTGAAGGTCGCAACCTATGTTCAGGCCGAGGTCAAGAATAGATACGGAGAAACTATACATATCACATCGGAATCGAACGGAACCCAAGCCGGTAATCCGACTCACGCGAGCAGCGGTGACTCTGGACCCAATGGCGAATGGTGGACAATGTGTCCCCTTCCGGGATTTGCCAATATGAACCCTCCTGCAGAGGAGAGTGATCAACCCCGTGTGGCCATGAGTCATTGGGATTGGTCCTGGCCGGAAACGTGGCCTGACAAATTTGACGATCCGGTCGATCCGGGCTGGCCGGGCAGCTGGAACGGATATTTCGGCAAGAATATACTCAACGCCGATCAGGAAAGCTATTATGTCATCGACGATTACCAGAATAAAGAGTTCCCTTTTTATCCGGACAGCACCGACAGCCTGCGCCGCGGACTCGGCATGCGCGTGACCGTGCGTGGATTTCAGTGGTCCCAGGTGCTGGTTGAAGATATCCTTTTCCTGCTTTACGATGTGAAAAACGTTGGGACCCATTTGCATGATAAAGTGAATTTTGGCATGTTGCCCGGGCCGAATATCGGAGCAGTGATAGGCGGTCCACGTGACGGTTTGGATGACGGCGGCGCTTACGACCTCGAAGAAGATCTGGGGTATATGTACGATGACGACAACATTGGCGATTATGGATTTACTCCGGTTGGTAGTCTCGGAATTGCCTTTTTAGAGAGTCCCGGAAATCCCTATGACGGCATCGACAATGACGGGGACGGCGACTTTAATGGCGGGCCTGCCATTGACGCATCCATGTTTGAACCCGTGACTTTTAACGAAGGTGATGAAGTTATCGTTATTGATTATCAGACCTTTGAACGCACGATTCAAACTATGCCTGCCGAAGGTATAATCATCTCTTATTTAGGCAAGGAATATTCCTTTGCCGCCGGAGAGGAACTCGAAGAAATTCAGCAAAACCTGATCGACGACAATCTGAACGGGATTATAGACGAGAACAACGGTTCCGTTTTTGGCGAAGGGGTGGATGCCATCGAAAGATTTCTTTACCTGGGTCTGCGATATGTGAACTACGCAACCGGTGAAGGCGCCGATAATATACTTATCGATGAACGCCGGGACGACGGCATAGACAATGATGGCGACTGGAATGTCTTGACCGACGATGTGGGGCTCGACGGTGTCGCCAATACAGGCGATCCCGGTGAAGGAGACGGTGTGCCAACTTCGGGCAGAGGAACGGACTTGACTGGAGAACCGCATATCGACAAGACTGACATCGATGAATCCGATATGATCGGTCTTACCGCGTTCAACATTTTTGAACCCTGGACCATTTATCCCCTTTATGATGACGAGATCCTTTGGGAAGCGACTGCCCCCGGTTTCCTGAACGCAACCGGACAGATCGGGAATACGGACGTTCTGCTCGGTTCCGGTTATTTCCCAATGGCGCCTGAACAGATTGAACGGTTTTCCGTGGGGTATATTATGGGTTATGGTGATGAGCTTTTCCGCAATAAAGGATATGCAGAAAAGACCTACAACGAAAACTATAATTTTGCCAAAGCCCCCATTATTCCTACTGTAACAGGCGTTCCAGGTGATAACCGCATAACCTTGATCTGGGATGATGCTGCTGAGTATTCCGACGATCCGATCGGGGGGCAGGATTTTGAAGGATACAAAATCTACCGCTCCACGGATTCTGGCTGGAATGATATGATCAAGATCACAGATGGATACGGTTCTGTGATATATCGCAAACCCCTCGCCCAATTTGACCTTGATAATGACATTGAAGGATTTCATTCCGTCTCGACGGAAGGGATACAATTCTGGATGGGAGAGAACACAGGTTTGACCCATACGTTCGTCGATACAACCGTGAAAAACGGTCAGAAATATTATTATGCAGTGACATCGTATGACAGAGGATTGGATTCACTCGGGATTGGACCTGCGGAATGTGCAAAATATATTTCAATTCTTATTGACGGCACTATAGACAAAGGCCGGAACATAGCGATTGTTCGTCCCGAATCTCCCTCCGCGGGCTTTGTGGAAGGCGGCATCGATATGATCGAACTATTACCGGGTGCCACCACAG
>JABMRT010000013.1 GCA_013202295.1 Candidatus Zhuqueibacterota bacterium | reverse complement strand
ATTATAAATTGAAAGCTTCACAATGGCAGATTTTGTTAGCACATACCGAATGTGGGTTATTGGATTAAATGGATTGGGATAATTCTGAAAGAGCCGAAATTCATTCGGACCGCAAATATCCTTACCTCCCAAACCGCTTGGGGCAGCATTGGTAATCACACAACAATCAAAGTTTTCATAGATGATGGGCTGATACCCCTGAATGGTGATGGTATGACCGCCATCACTCACTTCCTTTCCCATAGCGTCTAGATACAGTGTGTCTGCGCCGTCACTTCCACCGCCGTCCACATATCTTGGAACGTCTGAATCCGGGTCAACATAAATCACATCATCATACTGTGTGCCAATAAAATATTCAAAAATACCATAAAGTAACAAGGTATCATTATTGGCCGTATAGATCTGCGGCGTGTTGAATAAATCAAGATCCAACACAATACTTGAATCGAATTCTGCAAAACTTAATGAATCAATGCCAGAACTGTCTGAAATCAATAAATAGCTACTTTGCAGAAGACTATTATTACTGATAAGATCTGTAGTACAAATGCTTGTGCGTTTCCCAATAGTAACCTTTCCTCCTACCTTTACCCAGTCCATGCCTTCCCCACCCTTTAATCTAAAATCGTCCTTATCTCCAACTATAGTGTCAGTGCCTTCATCACCAGAAAGTGCATCTGGCCTACTTCCCCCTTCAAGGGTATCATCTCCCTTCCCACCCCAAATACAGTTTCCCAAATCACTCCCCCAAACTATATCATTACCAGCGCCTGCAAATACCTCAATTTTAAAAAGTTGCTCTTTATCTATACCTTCTCTTACCAGATAAGGAAAATCATTTTTATTCATGCCTCGTAAATCAATTTGATTGTTTAATTCATCACCGAAGATGTTAAGTTCTTTCACATCGGAAGCGAGTACTCCTGTACATACGCCATTGACAGCCAAACCACCCGTGTCAGGGTGTTTAGTAATGGTTATATTCTCCTCACCAGTAGTTACGATTGATATCATTCCCGATTCAGGATTCCATGTTTTCTCCCAACCATAAACAAAATGAGGTAAAACAACACATAACAATAGAACCAGAACAAGAACATTCGATGATTTGATGTGATTCAGCGGTTTGTTTGTGATTAACAATTTCATTTTTCTGCTCTCCTTCATGTGATTAATGATTTCGAAAAACCTGATGGAGGCCTAGTAATTCTGTCAGGAAAGTAGGTGTCAGTCGCACTAAAGCTAACTTGCGATGCTGTATGAGAAGATAACATGTAAAAGAGATTGAATTAAAGACAATATACAAAGAAGGATATTAAATGCAAATGTTTTCTCTGGGACACCCCTCTTCCTCGGCGTAGTCGAGGATCTCCCCTCGATGCGACTGGAGCGAGCACTTTAGGTGCAAGTGGAGGAAGTACCCGTGGTAGGAGATCCACCCCATCTGGTAGATGGGTGTCTTATCCCAACACTCCATTCAATATTCTGAATCTCTACACCCTTGATGAATACCCTGAGCGTTCAGATACCCTCAATACTATCTAATCAAAAGCATTTTCTTTGATTCTTGAAATTCACCCGCTTCTATTTTATAAATATAAATACCACTCGCCACAGCATTCCCAAAATGATCTCTTCCATTCCATTCTGATTGAAATAAACCGATTTTTTCTTCTTCATCAACAAGTTTAATAATTTGACGACCTGACATATCGTATATGATGATTTTGATATGATTCAAATTCGGTAATTCATATTTTATGGTCGTATACGGATTAAATGGATTCGGATAATTTTGAAAAAGTTGTATGGATTGAGGAAGGGCAGGCATGGTCTTAACGGATGTGGAAATCCCATCATTGAGCACGTTTAAATCTCTCGTTGTTACATATGGAACAAAATTAGATTCCCCGCTTACTGTAATATATTGTTGAATCAAATTTGACTCTGTTAAATACTCCACAGAAAACACATTTTTAAAATGTGACAAATAATCTTCTAACACATTGACCCGTTCATAATCAGTATCAAAAGGATTATCATTATCACCATCACCAATAAAAAAAACATCTTCTACGCCTATCGCATCGATGGCATCAAAATAGGCCTCTTGTAAACTTAAAGAAACATTGGCTTCTTCAATGATAAATTCACCGTTTTGAGGGATGATAAAAAAATCAGTGTCCGTCAATCCGGAAATGTGATCCCGAATATTTAGTACCAATTGAATCATCAACGAGTCGGCATAGGGTTTTTCCTCAATTTCTTCAGCCCAGTAGTAATAGGCATCTATAATATCCATGTAAATTCCGTTAAATCCTTGTTCATAGAGTGTGTCGATATATGCGAAAATAATATTCTGCCATGCGGAATTCCAGAATCTCACCTTGTAATTGCCTTCCCATTCAGGATTTTCATTTCCCAGCCATGCTGGCGCTCCTGCATCAGGGATTCCGTCATGATTGGCATCCCAATTTTCATTCCAATAAAAACGGTAAGTTTCAGCTTCTCCAATAGAAATATAGCTGATTGCTTTCTTACCACTATTCCTGATTTGTAAGATTTCTTGATTTGTAAATTTTTCATTATTGGATCCATCGGCTGAATAATCCATGACAATCAGATCGAATGTGGTATTACTGGCGATTTGTGAAATGTTTATATCTTGAAGTTGGTACGCCCAAGATCTAACATCCATTAAATTGGTTTGTGCCCATATTGAGCCTGCATAAATGGATAGAATTGCAGATACTGAATATTTAATTATGTTTTTCATGGAAATTTAGCCCTTTCATCAATTATTCTAATCTGAGATTGAAAACACGGCTGTATTCCAATCAAGGGGCGGTCAAAATCCCATGTTTCGTAAATGATCGACAATGGCAATCGTCGATTTGCTTCGATCCATGGTATAGATATGCAATCCCTGCACGCCTGCCTTAAGCAGTTCTTCACATTGACGGTTTGCAAACTCAATCCCAAAAGCAACAAGTGCGTCTTTATCCCCTTCAGGAAGACCATTGATACTCTGCCGTATTGTGTCGGTAATGGTTGCTCCGCAAAGACCTGCCAGAGTTTCCAGCATCTTAATGCTGTATATTGGCATCACGCCCGGTATAACAGGAACGGTAATACCAGCCTGTTGACAGCGTTCTAAAAAGTCGAAAAAATATTGATTGTCATAGAAATAGTTGGCAATAATGTACTCTGCGCCATGATCTACCTTCAATTTGAGAAACTTAATGTCTTTTTCTTTGTTGGGTGCATTGACATGTCCTTCAGGATAACCAGCCACACCCACACAAAAATCGTATTTCGGCCTAATGAACGTTACAAGATCAGATGCATGGAAAAAACTGTCAGGCTGAGGTTTAAATTCCTCTTCTTGAGGCGGGTCTCCGCGCACGACCAGAATATTCTCCACTCCGATGGCTTGGTAGTCATCTAGAACCGCGATAATATTTTTCGGGCTCAATCCGTAGCCGGCAAAATAGGCGACCACTTCCAGATTCTTTTCATTTTTAAGCGTGTTCACGAGTCGGTAAGAACCTTCCCGGGTAGATCCGCCGGCCCCAAAAGTGACTGAAACAAAATATGGTTTCAGTTTGGCCAGAGTATCGATGGTTCTCCCAAGACTTTCAGCCGCTTTTTCTGATCTGGCAGGAAACAGTTCAAATGAGATCGTAGGCTTCTGACCTGTTTTCCACATATCGGTTACTTTCATGATATCCTCGCAATTCGTGTAAAGTTTGTTCCATGTTTTCTGTGTCTATATTAGAAAGCTTATGTGACTTCCAAGTAGAAGCCGGATGTGTCTTTTCCATATGTACAAACCTGTCAGGTTTTGGAAACATGGCAGGTTTAATCGATTCCCTGTAATCTCTCCTTATACGCCAACTCCAATTTTTCCCTTGCCTTGGGATCTGAAAGAAGCGACCGTTTCGCCTCATCAAATTCATCCTTTTGGACGGTTGCAAAAAGCATCTCGCGCATGTATCGGGCATTCAGAAAATACAACCGGCATGAATGACAGGCGGTCCAGCTTTGTATATGGGCATGGATTGTGTAATGGGTTGTACTGCCGACCTCTTTCTCAAAATCCACATTATAAAGATTACCGTCGGCGCCTTTGAAGCCGTCAATCAATTCATATCCCTGAATCTGCTTCCACTCTTCCGGGGTCCACGGCACATCAATGACCTTCATCGGCTGCTGACATTGATTGCATCTGATTGCCCGCTTTTTAACCTTTAGAATGAGATACAGGACAAACAAAATAAAAAAGCTCAAACATAGAGCGAGTATAATGGATCTCTTCTCAGGCTGGAGAGAGATAAACGCAATGGCTGATGCAAGGGAGACTAGCGTAAGCCAGCCGAATATTCGTGACAGCAATGAGGACCGGGATGCAGCCTTCTTGTCGTAGGCATAGCCCTTTAATTCTGACGGTGGATTTAATTTCATGTAAATGTCCTCCGTTATCTATCGGAATTTCAAACCTGCCAGGTTTCCAAAACCTGGCAGGTTTAAACTCAATCAAAATCCAACACCAGTTCCTGATCTATCTGACTCAGCTTCATGGATTCATGATAGTCTTTAAATCCATCCCGCGTGTCAAACCATGACAAACATTCCTTGCGTGACAATGGGGTTTTCTCATCTGAAAAGTAAATGGAGTATGAACTATACGGCCAGTCTTCTATATCGTCGACAAATTCGTGTTTGACCGGATTGGCGTGAATGTAATACACGGTCTGGATGAGTTGATTCTGGTGCTGGATGGGCCTTCGTTTAAACGGTCGTTCGAATAATGACCCATATCTGGCGTACCGTTGATTAAACGCCCGTGCGTATGCATTGAATAAATTTGAAAACGATTTTGAAACAGGAATTTTAAAATCTTGTTGATTTTCATGAATCTGCACCAACAGATGGAAATGATTGCGCAACAGGCAGTATGCATAAGTATTCACTCTTGGAGCGACGTGTTTGAAATATTGATCAAGGAAATAGTGATAATTGGTCTTTTCAACAAACAGATTCTCACCATTATTTCCACGGTTATAAATATGATAAAACACACCGAGATCAAGTGGGCCTGTAAATGACAATTTATTTTTCCCTTAATATAGACCCTGAAGGTCTATATTTTTTACACTTGACAGGTCTTTGAAGACCTGTCAGGTGTTATAAACCATGCTTTTTTTACGGGGTTTTTTTGGGTTGTTTGTCAGATTTCTTTTGTGCTTCTTTAGTATCTTTATTTTTCTTCTGTTTCTGATGTTTGTCTTTATCCTTTTTTCCGCCTTTATCTCCCATTATGGTCATCCTTTCCTGTTATCAAAGTATCTTTGTGGGTTGGAGGTTAAACGGTTCTTTTATTTTCTTGAAGCATTTGATCTGCCAGATTTTAGAAACCGGGCAGGTCCAATGCATTTGGTTCATTGAATTATAATGTTTTATGTATATTAATGCAAGTAGGAAAAAAGTGGATTTTTTGTTATTTCACTCATTCGAAATGACAAGGGTAGAATTTGTTTGTCATCTCGAGGAGACCGTTTTGTGGCCTACCAGAGATCTCGGGATTGGCGTTGGGTGTTCTCCAGACACTGACACTTTGAGATTTCTCACCTCGCTTCGCGAGATTCGAAATGACAACAAAAAAATAACCGGGGGATGTTTATTCAATCGCTGGAGCCCTATCCCCGGCCGGATATTGGAGGAGGCATCTATGACGCTGAATATTACAAATCTTTAATCACCCGCGCTGCCGCGTACTGATTGTACGCCCCGCTTTGTGACGGCCGGATGAGTGTCATCATTTGATCGAGTTCTTCTTTCAATATTTCAATGGCTTTTTCAAACATTTCATTCAGTTTCTGACGCGCCGCTTTACTCTCAGCAAATTTGCTGTCTTTGCCGCCCAACGCTTCTTCATAAAAGACGAGTTTATTTGGAAAATCCATGGCCATTTCTGATGTGACCCCAAAATTGACAAGATTGGCTTCATTCAGTTTGACTATATCAAGCAAGCTCTTGTCTTTTTGCAGCAGATCATAATCGTGCATCTGCTTCAGGTCATGCTCTGTAAACTTGCTGAGAGATTTGGAGTGGTTGTCCCCCGATTTTTTGCCGTACACATAAGTTGCGCCGCTCAGACTTGAGCATGATCTCGATCAATTCCTCTGCTGCCGTGTTTTTGGCGTCTGTGGCCTCGCCTGCAATGGTTTTGTACGCATTGTCTTGATCACTCACTGATGTCTTGCTTGGCTGTTTTAAACTCTGCGACACTCTCGGCAAGCGCGAGCAGACTATCTACCACACTCTGATTGTCGCTCAGTACCTGCTCCACTGCACGGTACATGGAATACCGGTTTTCTTCCCGTTTTAGGTGTGAACTAGTGACCCATCGCACATTTTATTTATTTCTTCCTGGCATGAGTAATCAGCGGTTTTCCACCCTTTTGTTTAAAGCTGACAACAATTTCCTCGGCTTTTTCAAAAGGAACATTTATAAAAGAGAAATTATCCATGACCATTATGTCTCTAATCTGCTTGGGATTCACCGAAACTCTGCTCATAATCAGATCAATTAGTTTACTGGGATTCATCTTATCCTTCTTGCCCAGCGCAACAAAAAGCCTTGCTTTGCCCTGTTGATCAAGCTGCCTCCCCTTGGACCCGATCTCTTTGATTTCACCATAGGTATCCGGGTTCACTTCTTCCTCAAAACAATAGTTAAGCAACGCAGCCAACATTTCTGTCGGGCTTTTTTCCTCTAGCAAATTTTTAGCCCAGTTAAAATATGTAGTATCGATTTCATTTTCAAGAAGCGTATTCAGATCATCGTATATCTTTCGCTTCTTGGCTTTGATAATATCTTTAACCTTGGGTACTTGTGATTTTTTAATATCCGTCTTGGCGAAACGTTGGATCACCATGAGCCGATTGTACTCACTGGGGGTGATAAACGTAATCGCAGTACCTTCCTTCCCGGCCCTTCCTGTGCGGCCGATGCGATGCACATACGATTCCGGATCTTGAGGAAGTGAATAGTTAATCACATGCGTGAGATTACTCACATCAATGCCGCGCGCGGCAACATCTGTCGCGATAAGCAGATTGATACGTTGTTTCCTGAATTTATCGAGCGTCCTTTCCCGTTGCACCTGTGAGATGTCTCCATGAATCGCTTCCGCGTCATATCCCCGATCTATTAAATGGGCGGCCACAGAATCCACATCACTCTTGGTTCTACAAAAAACCAATCCATAGAAATCATCTTCAATATCCACAATCCGGCATAATGCCTCAAATTTATCAGAGGCTTTGACTTCAAAGTAAATTTGCTCCGTTAAATTGGATGTCAGAGTTTCTTTCTTGACCTGCAGAAGTTCGTACCCATCCATGTATTTCTTCGCGAGGGATTTAATCCGGCCCGGCATGGTTGCGGAGAAAAGGAGCGTCCGCTTTTCCGGATTGGTATGCTTCATGATTTCTTCCATGTCCTCGATGAATCCCATATTGAGCATTTCATCAGCTTCATCAAGGATCAAATGCTCAATACCGTCAAGCTTTAGCGTCTTTCTCTTTAGATGATCAATCACTCGGCCCGGAGTCCCAACCACAATATGCACACCCTTTTTAAGTCTGCGCAATTGCTGGTCAATCGATTGTCCGCCATAAATAGGTACGATTATAAGACCTTTATCCCCTTTGAGTGAATTAATTTCTTCAGATACCTGAATGGCCAGTTCACGTGTGGGAACCAGGATGAGCGCCTGAACTGCCTTGGATTCGGTATGAATCATCTCAATCAGAGGCAATCCAAACGCTGCTGTTTTACCAGTTCCGGTCTGGGCCTGTGCTATAATATTGGTATCATCTCTCAGCATGACAGGAATAGTCATCGCCTGAATGGAAGTAGGTTCTTCAAATCCTTTTTTATTAATCGCGTTCAAGGCTCTTGCGGAAAGCCCAAGATCCTGAAATGTCATATTATTGTCCATCTGTTCTCTTTTCTTTATCTTACCTACCTATTTATTTGAGGCGGACTAAAATACAGGTTTAAAATGTAAAATGATACTAAAAGTTTTTTGAACAGAGGATAGCACGGCGAATGAATGTAAATGACACTTTATCAAGATATATTAAAATAGGCCTACTCAAAAAAGTAGGCCCATATGAAATAAACAGGATTTTTGTAATGTTTACTTTATTGTACATCCCGGAAGGATGAATGGCCACTCATTTTAGCAACATCAGTTTTCTTGTGATCACCCGATCACCCAAATAGATTTTATATAGATAAACAGCACTGGGTAGATCACTGCCATCAAACATCACTTCGTGATTCCCGGATGGTTTTTCCGCATCCACAAGCGTAGCGATCTCTCGCCCATTCAAATCATACACCTTGAGTATCACTCTGCCCAATCTATCCACTTGATAGTTTATGGTTGTGGCCGGATTAAACGGATTCGGATAGTTTTGGTCCAAGGAATACTCCCGGGAAATTAAAATATCATCATCGACATCGGTCATATCCGCCCAGCTGATGACGTCATCGATCTGTGTAAAATCATGATCCGGTACAACGAGCGAACGATTTGCGTATATGTTATTCGGATCAATTACTTCAACGGCTTCCCAACTTCCCCGCGTGTATTTGTATTCCAATGTTTCTGACGGATCAAATGGTAAAGTCAGTTGCCATTGCGTGGAGCTAATTTTAGTCATGGGCAGATCATCCGAACTGTCACCTAAGCCCGGCCCAGGATCCCAGTTGTTGAAACCGCCGGCAATATAAACAATGTCACTTCCAGGTGTGCCCGCCGGTACCGTCACATCAAACGTGACATTGACTTGTGTGGATTCAACACCATTCCATAAGACGACCGGAAGAACTTGAGTACCGCCCGACAACGTGATCTCCCGATTCGGATCATCCTCCCATGTGATATCCGCCGTCTGATCCAAAGGTGGCGCATGGTGCACAAATTTGTATTCTATGACCGTACCTGGCGAAACCCCTGAAAAATCCACATCCACCCAATACACATCATCTCCTTCGGGATCGGACATTTGCACCGTCTGAAACCAGTCCAATGGGCTTTCCGATCCCCGTACGCCAATGATGTCGCCGGGATTCACATTCGATAGTTCCTGGGTCATGTCCACCTGAAAACGAACCATGTTGCCGCCCGATGAAGAGGCCAGCTGAATATCTCCATAACTGAAAGGGCCGTAAAACCAGCCATAGCCTGTGGTATAGCTTTGCAGATCCAGAAGCGCTTCAGGCCAGAGACTGGTAAAAGAGGAATTGCCTCCATTCCAGTTGTAAAAAGCCATGCCAACAGAATTCCCGGGTGAGGATTGCAGAGGAGAAGTGTCTAGATTAATTCTTCCTTCATACTGCATATGCCCGGAAGACAGAGCAATGCCTTGATCCACTCCTGCAGGAGTCATCCAGTCATCATAATTAAGATTGTCTGGGAAGAAACCAGAGGCGCCCATATATGCATTTGATGCCGAACCATTCCAAAATATTTGAATTAGTCCCTCACTGCTGGGTCCCGACGAAGGCAATTCCCGATTATGATTATTGTCGAACACCAATCCAAATGTGTCGTTATGATCAAGGCTGTTATCAATCCCGTCATCGACCGCAACATATAAATAATCCGCATTATTCATCACGTACAATCGGACTGTACCGGCATTGCCGGGATATGTCATAACCGCTGTCGCAGCACTGGACCATTCTCCGGAATTGATCGTCCCGTCCAGAGTCGGCGCGGAGGAAGCCCAGCCGGCATTGAGGAAATATCCATTGACCATTGCGCTTCCATAAAATCCATTGGAGAAATCACTTTCTTCACCCGGATACACAGCAGTGACCTGATAATGATAGGTCTGACCGTTTGAGACCGGTTCATCACGATAATACGTTCGCGTGAGATTACCTGCGATCAATTGTGAATCGCGGTAGAGATTGTACCCCTGCGGACTCCCACCGGCTGGTGCATTCCAGGTTAATGGAATGGCCTCATGGTATCCATTCAGGCAAATGAGATCTGTCGGGGGCGGATTCGTAATTGCCTCAGTTATAGTAAACAAATCATCGCTTGTATCAGTTACTCCTGGAGCTTCATTGGAGGTAACCTTTATAAGGCATTGAGTCGAAACCTTGGATTGATCGGGCGAATAGGAATAACTTCCATCATTATCTGTACTCGTTGAAATGTTCGTCCACGTGCTGCCGCCTGTTATAGAAATCTGAATGGTGACTGTTCCGACATAAGCATCAGAGTTCCAGGTGATATTATATGAGTTCCCTGTATACCATGTTTCACCGCCGTTGGGATAAGTGACCAGGATCTCCGTGGGCGCTTCAATAGAGGCCGGGTATCTTTGCGCATAGATGTCGAGGTAGCCATTGCGAGCATCAGCCCAGGTGAATATCGCCCCGTCTGCTCCGTCTGAGAGTAATTGGGGTCGATACTGATTCGCTGATGCATTACAAATAGCGACACCGTCTTGTGTCCAGATCGCGTTTCCATTTGCATCCAGGTTTTGGGCATAAATGTCAGTGGGGTAATCGGATTCCCATACAATGATTGCACCACCGGAACCGTTTGATGTGATTTGTGGATATTGATGAGAATTAACTGTAGTGGAACTGACAGCAACGCCATCTATTGTCCAGAGCATGTTTCCATTCGCAGCAACTCTCTGGGCATAAATTTTGGGGCTGGTAAGAGGGGCGGAATGACGGTTATCTTCCCATGTGATAATGGCTCCGTGAGCACCATCTGAAATGATCTGTTGATTTTCCTGATCAAGAATGGCGGTGCAGACAGGGACACCATCGGCTGTCCAAAGGATGCTTCCGTACCTATTCACTCTCTGGGCATAAATATCATAAGCATCATTCCAGACCGTTTTATTCCGCTCATCCTGCCAGGTAATAATGGCCCCTCCGTAACCATCGGAGACGATCTGCGGCGTAAACTGATCTTTGGCTGCGGTACAGATGGCGACTCCACCCAGAGGCCAGTTGAAAGTACTACTGCCAAGAATTCTCTGGGCATAAATATCGTTAGTATCTTCACTCCATGCCCAGCGTTCCCAGGTAATGATGGCACCGCCAGAGCCATCAGACGTAATCTGGGGGTCATAGTGACCATATTCAATATGATTGCTTGTGACATCAATTCCATTAGCTGCCCATTGCACATTTCCATTGGCATTAATCTTCTGGGCACGAATGACATCATAATTATTTTTACATTCCCATGTGATAATGGCCCCGCCGGCAGCGTCTGAAATGATTTGGGGCTTACGCTGATCATCCGAGGCCGTAGAAATGGCGACACCATCCGCTGTCCAGAGTACTGTTCCAGCTGCATCAATCCTCTGGGCATAGATATCCAGGGCATCATCCCAGCCGCGCCGGTCTTCCCAGGCAATGATCGCACCACCAGCCCCATCGTAGACAATCACTGGATTCAATTTCTCCTCTTCACCAGTACAGATTGGGACGCCATTTGCTGTCCATTGCACATACCCGTTCGCATCGACTCTTTGAGCGTAAATGCCATAATTTCCCCCACGTTCATCCGACCAGGTGATAATCGCCCCTCCACTATTATCCGAGATGATCTCAGGCTCATCCTGGGCCCTCGAAGCCGTGCATATAGGCACACCGTTCAATTCCCATTGGGCATACAGAGAGATTGTTCCTGCAAGAACCGAGATCATGACTGTTAAAACGATGAAAATATGGCGTTTCATCTTACCCTCCGATAATTAATTGACCAATTAAGTGTGGACCAGCTAAAGAGGAGCACCATCGCTGCAACTCGGTTAATATTTATAAAAGATGATTGATTATTAAATCAATTAATAGATGGTAATAATAAGTAATTTGAAAATCAAGAGGTTTCCGAAGCTGTTCAGTTTATCTGTGTCCCGGATCCGACTTGAGGCAGGAATCTATACCCGGCAAGGGCTTCTATCCCTGCCGGATCAATTCTCTATCATTTAAGCAACATGAGTTTTCTGGTAATCACCCGAGCGCCTATATAGATTTTGTAGAGATAAACACCGCTGGACAAATCACTGCCATTAAATACCACTTCGTGATTTCCGAATGGTTTTTCCATATCCACAAGCGTAGTTATCTCCCGTCCGTTCAAGTCAAACACTTTGATAATGACTCTTCCAGACACATCCAAATGATATCCAATTGTTGTTGTGAGATTAAACGGATTCGGATAATTCTGATATAATTCGAAGGTTTCGCAAATGACAGATCTATTTACAGGATCAACACTGGATGATTCCTTCTCCACCAGACGCACATTATCCAGATATACATCCACTGTTGTGCCACCCGCATCAAATCCAAACCGTGCCAGATGATCTGTTAGATTTGTCATTGTGAATGAATATGTAAATCTTTGCTTTTCTGTGGTTAATGAGAAATTCTGGGCATCGTGATAAACAGTCCATGGATCTGAATTCATGCCCACAAGCGCATAAATCGTTCTTGGAGATGAAGCATAAGCATCAAAGGAAACCTCATATTGCATTCCATTTTCTATAACTAAATTATCTTGCCCCAGATGCACATCCCAGGAATTAGTGCCGCCATTATTTATAGAAATGGCAT
>JABMRT010000090.1 GCA_013202295.1 Candidatus Zhuqueibacterota bacterium | reverse complement strand
CCTCTGGGCCATTGGTGTGGTTGCACTGACCGTCGGACAACTCAACATCATGACGCAGATGATGGCTGTGATCCTGCTTGGTCTCGGCATCGACTTTGCCATTCACATAATTTCAGGATTCACAGAATATCGGGCCGGGGGATTGTCAATCCAGAATGCGTTGGAAGAGACATTTCTCAAAGTGGGCAGAGGAGTTCTCACCGGCGGATTCACAACCGCCTGTGCCTTTTATGCCATGATCATCAGTCAGTCACGCGGTATGCGGGAAATGGGCCTGACGACTGGATCGGGCCTGCTCGCGGTTTTATTCGCGACCTTTCTCATTCTGCCTGTCTTTCTGGTGTATCGTGAACGACGTCGGGATAAAAAACAGAATAAATCGGACAGTGTGGTTGTGCAAAAAGATCTTTCCTTCAAGTCTCTGGGAAATAGTGGCACATGGCTCGCGAAAAACTATCGAACGACATTGCTGATTTCACTCATCCTGACCGGCCTCCTCATCTGGTCCGCATCCACGATCACCTTTGATTCCAATTACATGAACATCGAACCTGAGGGCATCACGTCCGTAGTCCTTCAGGATACAATTCTCGACAAATTCGATCTCAGCACCGATTATGCCATGATTCTGTCCGACAATCCCAAAGAATCCCGTGAACTTGCCAAAGCATATCGCGATCTGGGTACCGTGGCCATGGTCGAAGACATTTCTACCTATCTGCCTTCGCAGGAGGAACGGGCCGAACGTCTCCCTTATCTGATGCGCATTCAAAAAGTGATGGAGTCCACGTCCGTAAGGAATCGATTCAACCGCAGCGAACTTCCCGGATTGAAGTGGGAAATCGACCGACTGCGGATGAATATAATCGAGATGCAGGACATGGCCTTTCTCGGCGGACAGGACAAAGTGGACAATAAATGCCGCGACCTCGTCGGCAATCCTGAGGACGAGAATCCCAGGGACAAAGTGCAGGATCTTTATGAACGGTTGGATCAATCTCGAACTGCAGATCTTTCACATCTCCAGCGAACTCTCGCGCCCTATTTGAAACAGACCGTGCTTCGAATGGCGAATACCGATCCGATTGAATTGGAGGATTTGCCTGAAACCGTATTGGATCGATATGCCAACACCGACCGCTCTCAATTTCTTGTCACCGTCTATCCGGCTGGTAGTGTGTGGCAGGATGCTGATTTTCTCCGCCAATTCGTGGCCGACATTGAAAGCGTGAGCGAACGCGCCACCGGCATGCCGCCCGTATTTCTCGCCCTCATCGAAGTCATCGGTAAGGACGGCCGTCTCGCCATGATGCTCACATTAGTCGTTGTCTTCGCCTTGCTCTGGATCGACTTCCGCAATCCGAAACACGCGCTCATGGCCATGGTTCCCCTCACAATGGGTCTGGCCTGGATGATTGGACTCATGAAGCTTACGGGACAGCAATTCACCGCCATGAACGTCATGGGGCTGCCCATGATTCTGGGCATCGGCATTGATGACGGGGTGCACATCGTCCACCGATGGGTCGCGGAAGGGAAAGGCAAGATCCATCTCGTATTTGCCAGCACCGGCAAGGCCATTCTGCTCACCACCCTGACCACCATGCTGGGATTCGGCTCGCTCATCTTTTCCATCTGGCGGGGCTTCGGCCATCTCGGCGCCGCACTATTTGTCGGTGTGGCCGCGTGCTTCCTGACCACCATTCTCTTTTTATCCGGCATCATCGGCTGGATCGAACATAAACAAAAATAAATTAATCCCCCTGATAAAGGGATTCCATCCCGCCCATGCGGGACGATAGGGCTTTCAATAAACACTTTCAATATTTGTCCCCCTTTTTTAAGGGGGACTACAGGGGGTCCACAATGCCAACCACACTCATCTGGCTCTACATAACCAATCTCACACTGCTCATTCTGCACGAAATGGATTCAGTTTACTGGAAGGAATGGGAACTCTTCAAACTCAAAGGCGGACTCACAGGCTTTCTGCTCATGCATATCCCGTTACTCTATCTTTTTCTGTTTGGGATGATCTGGCTGTGGGAAGGAAAAACAGCTGGGCTAATTGTCTCACTCATCTCATCAATATTCGGATTGGGCGCTCTTGTCATTCATTCCATATTTCTAAAAAAGGGACATCCCGAATTCAATGCGCCCATCTCCAAAATCATACTTGGATTGATGGCCCTGAACTCGTTTATTTTGAGTATAATGACTATCAAAGCGTGGTAGTTATATAAAAAACCACTTCCAATAAATCTTTGGCATAAGCAGAATTATAAAATGTCTAAATAAAGGAAAATCCTTTTCCCTTATATAAGAAAAATTTCTGGTTTTTCCTTTATTAGGACATATTTTTCCTTATATTAGACATATAAAACGAATCACAATTGGTCGATAAACATAGGTTATTTGGTAAATATTTTGCAATCAGTATGATAATCAAATACTGATATATTTTAATTAAAACATTAAGGAGTTGTAAATGGCAGAAGCAAAAGGATTGAACAAACCAGTAAAATTGAAAAAAGAGTTGGCAGAGTTACTTAAAGCAACAGAACTTCCCAGGACAGAGATCACCAAGAAATTATGGGACTATATTAAAGCGAATAAACTTCAGACAAAAACTGAAAATGGAAAGCCTGAAAACGCTGGTAAATATATTGTTGCTGATGCAAAATTACTTTCGATCTTTAAAAATACAAATGCTAAAAGCAAATCAGGCAGAGTAACCGACCTTACAAAT
>JABMRT010000089.1 GCA_013202295.1 Candidatus Zhuqueibacterota bacterium | reverse complement strand
GGTGGCGGAGGAGGTGGTGGTGGTGGTGGTGGTGGAAAAAAGGGCGCCCAACTCCGTCATCCAAGAAAAGTATATGTGAAATGTGATAAAAACAAAACTTTTTATATTACCGTGAGAAACATAGGCTCCATTCCGTTAAGCACTCCCACAATCACGTTTACTTTTCAGAACGGAACACCCCTTCCGGCGGGTCCAACCCACGTGCCCCCTCCAGCAGTCCCTGCCAATCTCAATCCCGGTAAAAAAATTGTGTACAAGTTCCGTGTAACAGGATGGCCATGTGATGCCCCTTCAGAAGGGCGGCATGCTCGATATTTAATTAAATTGAAATACGATCCGCCAACCGAAGAGGGCAATTTGTATATGGAGCAGGAATTTGAACTCGTCATCAAACCCGATGATGACCCACTTTGGGCGGACGATTGGACCTTCCGGTTAAATGCTGCCCCGCTCGTGGATTCTCTCGACGCAGCCCCGTGGATTGGCCAAATCCAAGAGCCGCTTCATCAAAATGTCATTGTATGGACGGGCCATTACCCATGGGGCGACTACCGCTGGATTCAGGGAAAACCTGTGTTAAATCCGGTATATCTACCTAGCTGGGCCACTCTTACAGAAGACTCATCTAATACAGACACGACCTTTTATTCAATTTCCGGTACACCAGGGTATATGGACAATGGAATTGATTCTGCAGTATTTTCTGTAGAAAGCGATCTTCCAGACGATATGACTTTTGTCAATCCATGGCTTTTTAAATTCCCGATTTATATTTATAATGTCAACAATCCTCCAGTTCTCGGTAACACATTCTCATCTAATATTCATATCAATGTAACTCAAAATCAAAGTGTTGAACAGATATTAACTGCTACTGATGATGATCTGGATGCTGGAAAATCTGATACACTGTTCATGGATTATTATCTCCGGGATATTAATGGAGACAGTGTTTATACACCGGCTACCTGGCCAACCTTCTTTGACAGCGGCAATGGATCGGCCTCCTTTGATTGGACACCCACAGAAGCTGACACTGGAGAGTATGACCTAATTGCTCTGGTGGGGGATTTTTACGGAGATCTGGATTCCAGTATTACGAATTTAATTGTCAGAAAAGTGCCATCCGATGTGGAAGAGCAAGGACACCAGCCTTATCAATTCAATCTGAATCAGAACGTACCCAATCCATTCAACGCTACAACTAGAATTACTTATACACTTCCAGGTGCTGGACGGACGAAACTTCAAGTGTATAATTTATCAGGACAGTTAATCACTACATTGAGGGATGAATTTCAGAATGCCGGTTCCCATCAGGTGATCTGGGATGCCTCCTCTGTCAGCTCGGGATTGTATTTGATTCGCTTGCAGGTTGGAGACAACCTTGCCGTTAAAAAGTGTATGCTGCTGAAATAAGATCATCTTATTGGATGGCCATTCCCCATGAATGGCCATCCTGCTATTGAGACTGATTTCAACCGATCAGGAGACCGAATAATGAAAGTACACATGCAATGGATAATAGAACTTATTCTTTTTTTATTCGCATTCACCTTACAGGGTTATGCAGATAACTGGCAAAACGTCGGTCCCGGTGCGGGCAGCGATCTACATTTCCTCGCAGTCCAGCCGGACAATGCAGATATCATCTATGCAGGTGGAGATATTGAGGGCCTGTTTAAAACCACCGATGGCGGAGTCACCTGGCAATGTATCAACAACAACTTGGCCCATGAACAATACAGTGCAGGTGTATACTGGATCAATGACATTGTCATCGATCCGGTGAATTACCAGCATATCTATTCATGCACCGGAGAGGGACTGTTCAGAAGTCTAAATGGCGGACAATCATGGGATTTGCTTTATCCTTCTGAGATCGTCACAGAGGATGATCCGCGTGAGGTGTGTACATTGGCTGTCAATCCGAGTGATGCGGACAATCTGCTGCTGGGTTTGGGCGATGGTGCAGACGGATCAGAGGCGGATTTCAATCCCTTTCCCCCATTTGACGGGGAAACTGGATTATTTCAAAGTACGGATGGCGGCGCATTCTGGAATCCCTCAGGAACCGGAATCTCGGATGGTGCCGTTATCCACTGTATTGTCTTTAATCCACAAAACGTGGATCAGGTTATTGCTGCAACAACCAAGGGTGTTTACCGGAGTGACAATGGAGGAACATCCTGGTCTCCTAAAACCACAGGACTCCCACATACCAACTGCCATCGGATGGAAGGGTATCTCTATCCGGATAATCAATTTGCATTGATCCTCTCGATGAAAGTCCTTGGTGCCCCGGGAAATGCATCCTCCTTCAGCGGCGGTCTTTTTAGAAGCACGGATTTCGGAGACGCTTGGGTAGATATCACTTCGAACCTGCCAAAGTACGATCCGTATGATCATCTTTTCTATGATTATTGGAAATTTGACGCGCATCCGACCGATCCGGATATCATTTACACAGGTACGGTTCGGGGTAGCGGTTATGAAGAGCCCGGTCTTTACGCGACCTTTAACGGAGGTGCATCGTGGGACTGGATGCACATGCAGCATGAAGGCGGCTGGCTCGATACACTCTGGTTCTGGGATCCCTACTTCTATGACATTAAAGTCTGTCCAAGTGAACCAGATCGTCTTGTGGCCTGCTTAGACTGGGTCGAAACCAGTGATGACAGAGGAACGACCTGGACACAGCGATACACCACCTCCTCGAATGGCACCTGGCAGGGCAACGGTCTTGAGCTGATGAACACCGATGCGATTGGATTTGATCCTTCAGATCCGGATCGGTTTTACGTGGGTTACGATGATATGGGTCTCTTTCGGTCTGATGATGGGGGCATCTCATACTTCCGACTCGATCCGGCTCAGGATCCAACCATCGGAAGCCTCACAGAGGTGGACGGTGTCAAAGATATCGTTGTCGATCCGGTGAATGGAGATCTTTACATCAGCCGCTGGCAGGGTTCTCAGGGCGGACACGATGAGGGCTATACTGCTGGCGGGATTGTGTTCAGCGATGATCTGGGGAACAACGTATCTGATATTTCAAATGGCCTGCCCAAAGGCAGGTGTGATCTGGTGATGGATCTCCAAATAGGTACACCAGGAAACCGGACACTTTACTGTGCAGTTTTCAATCACGGTGTTTACAAGACAACCAATAGTGGTGGAGTTTGGACTGCCATCAATGGCAATCTGGGAGGGGAGGCAAGCAAGGTCTGGGAAATTGCCATAGATCCGACAGATTCGCAAACCCTCTATCTCGGTTTGAATGCATGGGGTGAAGGTGGACAAAATCTCTATAAATCCAATACTGGAGGACAAATTTGGAATGTGGTTGGCACCTTCCCCGAAGGTGATGTACTCGCCATTACTGTGGACAAAGAGGGAACTGTATACGCCAGCCAGACAGACAATTTCGACTGGAACTATACAGGTGGACTCTATCGCTCAATCAATGGTGGCGATTCATGGACTCAGATCAATGACCATTCGCGTGTGATTGATATTCAGATTCATCCAACGGATGCAAATGTACTCCTCAGTACAGGCCAGCAATGGTACAAACCAATGGAGGCAGGCGCCAGACTGGATCTCTCGACAGATGGAGGCGACACCTGGGAGGATATTTCAGGTGGGATGGGCCATACGTTTTTCAACTTCGCACGATTTGATCCGCACAATCCGGATCGCATTTTTGTAGGCACAGCCGGCGGTGGTTTGTGGATGATCGACAATGCCATGACACAAGTTGATCAGAATCATGCCGCTCTGGATGACTTTATCCTCTATCCCAATTACCCGAATCCGTTCAACCCATCCACAACCATTCAATATGATCTGAAGGAATCTTCATTCGTCACAGTAAAAATCCTGAATATTAATGGCGAAGAAGTCATTACGCTTATGGAAGGAGAGCAAACTTCGGGAGTAAAAACGCTCGCCTGGAACGGAACCAATCAATCGGGGCATTCTGTTGGTTCAGGAATTTACTTTTGTCATCTCAGAACAAAATCTGATTTGCAATGCCGAAAGATGCTGTTGACAAGATAAGATGATTTTCTCAATCCATTTTTAAAGGAGGGGCATTATGAAAACCTGTTACTGTAGAACCTTCTTAGCTGTACTGGTCATCGTATTTGCATGGCTCAATGTTCCCTGGGCTAACATTGCTTTGACGGTTATTGGGGGGCTTCTGGTTATTTTGGGCATCATCGGAACCTGTTGCTGCGCATCAAAATGTGAAGATAAAAAAGATGTTTGATTCAACATTTTCTGTCTTCACATCTTACCGTGCTGCAAAACAACAAACGCCCCATAGCAACAGGGGCGTTTGTATTATTTAACACGTTTGTTGAAGACTGCAATGGGTACACCTATTATTATTCCCCAAGCCAAAACATTTTAGAAATCCAAGAAAGATCTCATAGAATATATTTTCTTTTGCGGATGAATAAAGCACGGTCTCAAAGGTTTATTTATCGGAACATCCAAAAGTCAGAACAGGAGGAAAAGATGATTCTATTCTATCTTTCAATTACACTCGCGGCTATATGCGTGATTACATTTATCACCACAACCATGATCATGGTTTCCCGGCTTCAATCCCGGGGCGAAAAGATTAATTACCTGTTTATTAAACTTTACTTCCCCAAATATGTACATCAATACAATCGGTTCATCCGGGAAGAAACAGGGAAATCCAGTCCGGTCTATCTCATCTGGCTCATCACAATTAACGGTGCCTGGATATTTTCGATACTTGCGCTTCTACTGAAATAAAAAAAGGCCGCAATGTTTACAACACTGCGGCCTCATCATTTATCTGACATAAATTGGATTAAAATCCGTCATCTTTGATTTCTTTTTCAGACAGCTCACCATATTTCTTCACCATATCGCGAATCTCATCGGCCTTACCGATCAGCACAAACTGTAAATTCTCTTTGGGAAAGTATGTAGCAATAATCTCACGTGCTCTCTCTACGGTCATGCTCGTTACATTGTTTTGGAAATCATTGATAAACGATTCGTCAAATCCATAAACGAACATTTCTGTCAATAAATTTGCTAGAGCACCACTGGTTTCATAATCGGGAGGGAACTGGCCGTTGATGTAATTTTTTGCGGAGATTAAGGTCGCTTCGTCCACACCTTCTTTATGCAATTTGCCAAGCACTTCGATAGAGACATCAATTGCCTCTTCGGTTTTCTCGGTGCGCGTGTAACTGTACATCGCGAATGTGCCGGATTCTTTAAACTTTCTGAACATGCTCCGCGCACCATAAGTGAGTCCGCGGTTCACGCGCAGTTCATCATTCAACCAGGATGTGAAGCGCCCACCCAGAATCGTGTTGATCACCTGCACCGGCACGAAATCCGGATTGCTCTGCCTAATCCCGAATTGCCCGATTAAAAACCGTGTCTCTGTGGCGTCATCCTTATTCACAAGAAGGATGCGGACTTCATCAAGGTTGGGGATTTCTCCATAAACAAGTTTTGCTGGCTTTGTATTGGATGTCCATCCTGAAAACAAATCCTGAATATTCTTTTTCATAGCCTTGGATTTAAAATCTCCCACGACCGCAATGGCTCCAACAGATGGAAGATAATTAGACGTGTAGAAATCCTTGAGATCCTGAGTTGTCAAAGATTCTGCACTCGTCTTCGTGCCGGTCTGTGGATTGCCATATGGATGATCTCCATATAAGAATTTATTATAATAGGATCCAATCACGCTGCGTGGTTGTTCTTTGGCCAGTTCAAGTTCGGTAAGCAGGCGCACTTTGCGTTTCTCAAACTCCAGTTCCTCAAAGACGGGATCACAAATAATCTCTTTAAGGATCGGAAGCACTTGATCCTGATCCTTGCTCATGAAGGACATGGAGATCTCGCCTGTTTCCTTGGTTGCGCTTGTTTCAAAACTGGCACCCAGAAAATCGAGCGTCTCCTCAATTTGTTGCTTAGTATGAGTTTTTGTTCCGAACAGCAGCCCATCCGCAGTGAAAGAAGCAAGTCCGCTTTGCTCCCCATCATACACCGATCCGGCCGGGAATACGACGGACATATAAATAAGCGGCACTTCATGCTGTTCCATCAGATATACAGTCAATCCATTGTCGAGTTGAAAAGTAGTATACTCCGGCAATTTGAATTCACAAATTGCGGGAGAGGCTGTAATGAGAATCCATCCGAAAAGAAGGAGGATAAACGAAGTGAATGGGTTCATTCTTTTCATCATGACGCCTCCTTCAGGTTTTTCAGAATCCCGACTGTACGGTTCGATTGTTTCAGATACTCTGCCGCCACCCGCTGAATATCTTCCACTGTGACATTTTGATACGATTCAGGCGCGGTAAACAATTTTGTAAAATCTCCGAAAAAGAGTTCATACGTACCCAGATTGTTGGCCTTGCCATCATTGGTTTCCATCTCTTTGTAAAACGCGGTCAGCTTGCGATTCTTGATTTTCTGGAGCTCCTCTTCCGTCACACCGTTTTGGACGATGCGATTGATCTCTTCGTAAATCGCCTGTTCGAGTGTGTCTTCCGTGACTCCCTGATTCGCAATCGCGTAAATGTAAAAAAGATTGGGATCGAAAGCGATCGGCACATAAGTGAAGACTTCCACAGCCAACTGCTTTTCATCGATCAAAGCACGATATAACCTTGAGGATCTTCCATCAGAAAGGATTGCATCAAGCATGTCAATTGCATAGTAATCAGAGGATTGGGTTTCAGGCACATGATAGGCAAGCAGAAGATTGGGCGTCGACACATCTTTGTGTACCCAGAGTCGTTTTTCACCCAACTGTTCAGGCTCTTCGGTATGCACCGGTCGGGGTGGATCGTGTGGCGGAATTGGCTCAAAATATTTCTTTGCCAGTTTCTGGACTTCATTTACATCCAGGTCGCCGACCATAACCACCACGCCATTGTTCGGCGCATAATAGGTTTCGAAGTATTTTTGAAGATCGGATTTTTTCCAATTCTGAATATCTGATTCATACCCGATCACGGACCATCGGTATGGATGCGCGATAAAAGCTGCGCCCTTGACTTGCTCATTGAGTAAACGCCAGTTGCTGTTCTCAAGTCCGGTCATACGCTCTGAGAGCACCACGCCTCGCTCGCTTTCAACCATAGTGCTATCAATTGCCAGATGGCCGATCCGGTCGCCCTCTAACTCGAAAATCGTTTCCATCGCGCTAACTGGATAGAAATCGGTGTACACGGTCACATTTTCGGAAGTATAGGCATTGTTCGATCCGCCAACTCCTTCCATGGTCCGGTCAAATTCTTTGGGCCCGTATTTCTCCGCCCCGTTGAACATCATGTGTTCAAAAAAATGGGACAATCCGGTAATGCCCGGCACCTCATTGCGCGATCCAACCTTCCAGAAAATATACATGTTCGCATTCGGTATAGAATGATCCTCCAAAACCAGAAATTTCATTCCATTGTTCAGCGTAAAGGTCTGCACATCATCCGCGCCAATCTGTGCAAACAATATCGCCGGAATGATGAGAAGCAAACCTAGACTCACCTTTTTCATAAACACCTCCAAATTAATGACTCTTCAATATAGTATTCAAAATCTTCATCAGAAAGAATTTTCGTTCAATGTCTTTATTTATAGGATAAACGGATAAAAATCCCGATTAAATAAAACCTGTTTTCCATTTAACGTGAGTTGATGAGAAAAGTTCACTAAAAAAGGGACAGAATCTGCATCCTGCCCCTTTTTTAAATTAGTGGATCTTCACTTTACTTCATCATCATCACTTTGAGTGCATTGGATATCAGCACCTGATTCCCGGATATTGATTGCATATGGATCACATACATCCCGGATGCAAGATGAGAAAGTGTCAAAGGAATATCGTGCGAGCCGGATCCAAGATAAGTCGTATGCTCATGTACCGGATGACCTTTAAGATCATACACAGTCAATGTCACCGGCGAAGCAGCGGACAATGCGATGCGAACCGTTGTGCTTGGATTAAAGGGATTCGGATAACTGCTGATCAGTCCGAAATCGTTCGGCTGAGCCGGATTCGCATTCACCGCCGAAGGGGTCTCAAGTGCGCCTTCCACAATCCACTGGCCAATAATATCTATATTATCCTGAGACATAGTTCCACCTGCCGGCATGCGATTGCCGTATTGGGGGTTTGGATTGATCTTGTTCCAAAGCGGGCTTGCGCCGGTATCTCCGGGCATAACGATCAATGTACCGTATAGCGCGCCTACACTGGCCATGGTTGCCGAATAACTTGTGACAGTCACACCGCTTGAGCCGCCGTGACACTGCCCACACTTGGAATTTAAAATTGGCTGCACTTCAGTACCATAATCGACCTGGGCCAGAGCGACAGAGAAAAAAGCCAGAAAGATTAATGCTGTCATGAACGTTCGTTTCATAATCGCCTCCCTTTCAATATCACAATAAACGGGAATGATTCTTGATTGACAATAAAATGTAAACGTATATTCATATAAATCAAAGTAAAATTTCTTTTAAGCGCCCCCCTGATTACAACTAGGGATTCTATCAAATCCGCTCAAACTGATTTGTATTAAAAAGTACTCTTGTGTTTCTTCAGATGATTCACTATTTTTAATTCAGAAAATAATCAACATTATAAGCAGAATAACTCATGACACAGAATTCGGAATTCGATCAAATGGCCCTGTTTGGAACAGAAGGCGCACTTGTCCATTATTACGATAAGAACGGCGCTTTGCATACCGGTCGTTTGATCAGAATTATCAAGCGTGGCCGAAAAGCCGGCCAAATGGTTGTGCAGAATCAGCAAGGTAAAAAGATCATCCCCCATAAAGTGAGAAATGTGGAATAGCCTGGACTTATAAGGAGGATAAATGCTTCGCCTTTTAGTCTTGCTCCTTCTTTTCTTGGCCAACAATCCGATAACCGCCACCGAACCTCAAGTCGTTGAATCTGTGGACCTGGACCGCTATACCGGTCTTTGGTTTGAAATCGCTCGTATTCCCAATCGCTTTCAAAAGCAATGCACGGCAGGCACAACCGCCCGGTATACATTGATGGAGGATGGTCCGATCCGCGTGGTCAACAGCTGTTATAAAGAAGATGGATCAAAGGACCGTGTCACAGGGCTGGCCAAAGTCGTGGATGTAGAGTCGAACGCCAAACTTCAGGTCAGCTTTCTGCGTTTCCTAGGCAAGCAATGGTTCTGGGGCGATTACTGGATCATCGGCCTGGATGAAGAATACAAGTGGGCCGTGATTGGGCATCCAGAAAGAAAGTATGGGTGGATCTTGAGCCGCACCCCTGAAATATCAGATTCGCTTCGGCAGAATATAAATGGCCTTTTGAATCAACAGGGATATAATCCTGACTTGTTTGAAAATACCCTGCCATTTAAAGGACACATAAAAGGAGGCCAACAATGAAATCCAGACTGATTCATATCATCATGCCGATTTTCTTATTATCTATCACTCTTATCCGTGCCCAGACATCGGATCAAATTAAACCACGTGTGGGAAAACTCAGTCCCTCGACATTGGTTGAATCAGAACCGTCTGAACCGATGGCCATTCCATCACAAGACAAACTGGTCGTGCTCTGGACAAGTGGCGACCGTGAGGTCGCTTTGAAAATGGTGTACATGTACACGTTCAATGCCAAGAAATGGGAATGGTGGGATGACATCACCCTGATCGTCTGGGGACCATCCGCAAAATTACTTTCTGAGGATGAAGAGCTGCAAGCCGAGGTAAAAAAGATGTTGGATGTGGGCGTCGTTGTCAAGGCCTGCAAAGGTTGTGCGGATCAATATGGCGTTTCGGAAAAGTTAGAAGAATTAGGGGTTGATGTAAAATACATGGGCAAGGAACTTACTGATTTCATCAAAGAAGGTCGGAATGTGTTGACAATTTAGGACGATAATCTATTTCTCATCAACAGAGGATTTCATGGTATGAGCGGGGTCATCGCGATTATGGCATTTGTCTAGACAGATTTTATGACCGGTGCCGTTCTGGATATCAATGGTGCATCTTATCTCAGATAAACATATTCATTAAATATTGGGAGGAATGCAATGCTTCAAAAAAAGATCGTTAGGATCCTTTGCATCCTGTTCTTGAGTGCACTCTCTGTGCGGGCCCAGCAGGCAGATAAAGCGGAACTCGAGAAGGGAATCAACTTCATCGATACACAGGTTTACTCGGCTGATGAGGATGCAAAAATATTAAAAGTCTTTGAAGGCCTTCGCGTAGCAGATGTGTCTGATGGTATGGATCGAGTGGGCCTGCCGGATCAAGGTCTTGTGGATCCAGACATTCTGCCGCTCTGGAAGGATTTGGATGATTTAAGCCATCAGATCCGCGGGATTGCGATGACAGCACGCTATGTGCCGACCATGCGAAAGAAACTTCCAGACACTGGTAAGGAGCCCGGCCCGTGGGAAGGCCACTGGTACAACACCTATTCATCAGAAGTGTGGACCAAGCTCATCCGGCCCGGAACTGTGATTGTGCTCGATGATGTGGAGACTGCAGATTGCGGCACCATCGGTTCGTACAACATCCTGGCCTGGTACAAGGCAGGTGCCGTAGGTGTGGTAACAGATGCCTCAAGCCGCGATACGGATGAAGTGATTATGGAACGCGTACCGATTTATCTTCGTCGCATGGGACGTGGCATACGCCCGGGTCGTAATGAACTGGAGAGTGTAAACCGTCCGGTAGTAATCGGCGGTGTACTCGTTTGTCCCGGGGATGTTGTAGTAGGAGATGGCGATGGTGTCATTGTCGTGCCCCGCAAAGTTGCCCAGGATGTCGCCAAACAAGCCCGGACCATTCTCGATAGCGACAAAGCAGCCAGGCGAAACCTGTATGAAAGCATAAACCGCGAGCTCGACCAGACTGTAAAATAGATGTCCTCTGTTTATTTACCCCCCTGTCTTTTTCCATGCACACCGTGGAAGGATAAAGAAGGGGGTGCATTATTTTAGACAGCCCTGAATCTTATATTTGACTAAAATATCTTCTCTATTTACCCGGCAAAAACTTCCTGATATTATCTTGATGATTCGTGTTTCCTTCAAGATTGACAACCATTAAACTCTATAAAATCAAATGCCTATATATAGGCTCTAATAATTTGGCATATGCCTTGCCTGTAATCCAATCAGAATTAGAAAAATTGGAAACAGGCAAAGGCCATGAATACAAACAAAAAAACACTATTTGCATCCCTCACAGGCATCCTGGTATATTTATTTATATTCGGAACTGCACAATCAACCACCATCGCTTGGGAACCTGTCAAAGTCAGCGACTTGGAAGGCTATGTCATTCAATGCGGAACAGAATCCAGAACGTATTCGATTACTTACGATGTGGGCAACATTGAGCAGTATGATTTGCATGATTTGGAAACAGGATGCACTTATTACTTTTCTATCGCCGCGTACGATACCTGGGGAAACCAGAGCAACTTTTCACCAGAGGTTGAGTATTATGTTTCCAGCGCTTCGGATGACACCGAGCCCCCTGAATTGGTCGAAGTAGTTCTGATCTCTTCCAATCAAATTCAGCTTCGTTTCAACGAACCGGTCAGTTCGCAATCTGCTCAAAGCGCTACCAATTATTTGATTTTTCCTGGAGTCAGTGTAATGAACGCGGTACTCGATGAAAATGAAACCTCTGTCATTCTCACCACATCCTCTCACAGTGCGGGCGACTATTTGATCACAGTTTCCAATATTTTAGATAAGGCAAGTAACCCCAATGTCATTCCCGAAAATACTTCTTTAGGATATTCATTCGACGCCACAGCAGTCACAGGCAGGATCAACAACTTACCCTCCGAATTCATTCTCTCCCAGAATTTCCCCAATCCGTTCAATCCGAGAACCACAATAAAATATTCTGTGAAAGAGCCTGGCAATGTCAGACTTCAGGTCTACAATGTACGAGGTGAGCTGGTAAAAACATTGCTCGATAGTGAAGTTTTCTCTTCCGGCCAACAGGCGCCCATAAATTGGGATGCGACCAACGAATTGGGTATGCAAGTCGCAAGCGGATTCTATATGTATCGCCTTGAGTCCGGCAATGAAATCTCAACAAAACGCATGCAACTGGTCAGATGATTATTATTTAAGGATTTTAAATCGTTTCATAAGCCCGCGCCATCACGGGCTTTTTTTATGTCAGACGATGGGATCGGAATTGGTTGGGTAACAATTCTGAAAGAATCGTCTCCTCTATTTCACCCGCTATGTTTCCCATGATCACGGTCATTTCCGGATTAAACTCTGCAAGCACTTGCCTGCATGCCCCGCATGGGGAAATGGGCGTATCGGAATCGGCTATCAAGGCGATGGCGCTGAACTCTGTGACTCCTTCTGAAACCGCCTTGACCACAGCGACTCGCTCTGCGCACATCGTAAGTCCGTAAGAGGCATTTTCCACATTGCACCCCATAAAGATGCGCCCATCTTGACCCATCAGTGCGGCCCCGACTTTAAAATTGGAATAGGGTGCATATGCTTTTTGCCTGGCCTTCATTGCTTCTTCAATAAGTTGTTTGGAGTCCATTTTACATCCGAAATTATTGGATCATTAATTCATTTTAAATGGAAAGTCATCCCTGCCTAAAGAAAACGGTTTTTGGGATATTCTCCTTTTCAATCAGCACTAACCTCTCACCATCGAAATAAAAAGACCCGAAAACAAATTGTTTCCGGGTCCTGATTCTCAAAGATGTCTGCGCATATCGCCCTAGAATGGAAGATCGTCTTCTGACTCAGGTCCGGCTTCCGGCATATCGGCTGGCGCTTCAGGGGCAGGTGAATCGCTCTGTCCTTTACCGCCAAGCATTTCCATGTCCGTGACAACCACTTCCGTGATATACCGCTTCACTCCGTTGTTGTCATCATAATTCCGGGTCTGGAGGCGTCCTTCAATGTAAACCAGGCTGCCTTTTTTCAGCCACTCGCCGATGACTTCAGCCACCTTACCCCAGGCCACAATTCGATGCCAGTCGGTCCGGTCCTGCTGATTGCCTTCTTGATCTTTCCATGATGCATTTGTTGCAAGGTTAAAGTTTACGTTTGCCCGCCCAGAAGGTGTGTACTTTAATTGGGGATCGGCTCCAAGCCGTCCGATTAACATGACCTTGTTCATGGTACCTCGTCCTCTTGCCATATCAATTCTCCAATCGGGGCATAAAGGTAAAAAAAATGAAATTGTGGTTTATAATACTATAAATCATTCAAGAAATCAAGTGTTTATTCGGTTATGTCACAGTTAATTTTTAAAGTTTATTAATTATACCAAATCCTCAGTAAACCGTTGTTTAGTAGAAAGTCAAACCTTCAAGCAGATCTGCCCGATCTTTGCAAGTTAAATTCTATCACGTAGTAGTTACTGGGTTTTTTATATTTGAAAAAATATTTGTTTAATTAAATATTTTGGGAAATACGATTGAAATAAATCCAGATAAAATTAGAACCGCAACTGCAATTATCGTTGATATTTTAATAGTATTTCTGATTAATTCACGGTGAATTTTTTTTAAGTCTTCTCGAAATTCAGTTTCTGCTGTTTTTCTTAGTTCCTTTTCTTCAGTTAATCCCGAAATCAATTTATCAATTTGCTTATCGTGTCTATCAAGCGACTCCTGAAATTGTTTTTGCCATTGTCTTCCTGTAGTCAATTCGTTCCTTAAATTAGTAATTTCATTCTGCGTTTTTTCTAATAATTGCTGTAATCCTTGCACTGTTATATGCTTATAATTTTGCATCACTTGACACAATTCATCAGGAAATTCATCAATAGAAACATCTGGCACTTCAAATTTATCAATTTCACTCTCTTCTAATTTATGGAAGATAGCAGCAATTAACTTTTTTCCCGGTCTTAGAGGATAAATTGTGGAAGAAAAATTGTAAAGACCAATTAATAAATGCCCTTGATAGAGAGGGTCAATTGTAAGTCCACCTAATATAAGAATCCCTTGATGACTAAATTTCCTTTTATGGCTTAAAGTTGCCATAATATCATTAGGTAAATTTAATCTTTCTAAAGTCAATACAAATATCATTTCCCCTGGTTCTATTATAAGATCGTTCTGTAAACTCGCCGATAAACCCGACATACTAATTGGACGTCCAAATTTTGATTTAAGTAATTTATTACCCATCCTTAAATCATATTTTATTCCTTCAACACATTTTAAATCACTATCTTGGATAATTTTATTATCTTCTACTAATTTTATTAATTTTTTTCCTGTTATTATTTTGGACATTTGATAATCCTATTCCGAAAGCCCTATTGTTTTTATACCTAATTTATACCCAAATATAGACAATAGAAACTGTGATTCAAAGTATTATTTTCATTTCTTAACAATAAAATAAACACATCAAGTTTCATGTTAATAAATATATAAAAATGAGAATGGTTTCGTGATTGTCCCTGTGTTGTAATAAAAATATACATTTTATTGCGATTATGTCAAGGGAAAACAGCAGCTTCAAATTACATGCAGAGACACTCGACAAATTCTTTAATATTATTTTTATTCATCCCGGATTCGTTTTATCAGCTCGGAAACCAGACCATTGACTGAAATTCGCTCCTGGGCCATCGTGTCCCGATCCCGAATAGTGATAGTTTCATTCTCAAGCGTTTCGGAATCCACAGTGATACAAAACGGTGTGCCTGCTTCATCCATTCTACGATATCGTCTCCCCACTGCGCCACTCTGATCATAAAAGCTGTTGATCCCTGCTTTTTGTAGATCTTGGACAATCTTGTGCGCAACCTCCGGCATCCCGTCCCGTTTGACCAACGGAAACACCGCCGCCTTGATTGGCGCTATCTTGGGATCAAAGCGCAGAACGGTTCGTGTTTCTTCCTTGCCTTTCGGGGAGACCACAGTCTCTTCATCGTACGCGTCACATAGAAAAGCCAGTGCTGCGCGATCCGCGCCCGCTGCGGGCTCAATCACATAGGGCACATACCGCTCCTTGGTCTCGGAGTTGAAATAGGAAAGATCCTTACCGGAATACTCTGTATGCTTTTTCAAATCATAATCAGTACGGTTCGCAATCCCTTCGAGCTCTCCCCACTCACCTACGCCATTCTGCGTTTCAAAGGGGAAAAAATATTCAATATCGGAACAAGCCTTGGCATAATGCGCCAGTTCGGAAACTTCATGTTCGCGCAGACGGAGATTTTCCGGTTTGATACCGAGATTTATGTACCATTCCAGTCGAGCGTCACGCCAATAAGTGTACCATTCTTCATCCGAGCCTGGCTTGACAAAAAATTCCATTTCCATTTGCTCGAACTCACAAGTGCGGAAGGTTAAATTGGAAGTTGTGATTTCATTGCGATAACTCTTACCCACCTGTGCGATTCCGAATGGCGGCTTCACTCGTGAGCTATCGAGTATATTCTTGAAATTTACAAACATCCCCTGCGCTGTTTCAGGCCGGAGATACACTGCAGAGGGTTTCATGATCTCGCTCAGTTTTTGCATCCGTCCCTTTGGATCGAGCGCTGCAAGTTCTTCAGCGGCATTTGCGATCTCTTGAAGTGGATCCACCGGGCCAAGTGAGGTACGGAACATGAGATTGAACTGGCGCTCCGCGGATAAATCAGGACAGGCGCAAACCGGACATACATAACCACGCTCATCCACGGTGCCGGTAAGTTTTTTGCCATCGGATTTGCCGCCTTCGCGGTATTTGATTTCAGATCCGGCTTCGGCCAGAGGTGCTTTGTCTGCGCGGAACCGTTCCTTACAATTTTTGCAGTCCACAAGCGGATCGCTGAATCCGGCCAGATGGCCAGATGCCTTCCACACATCTGAATGCATGAGAATGGAACAGTCCAGCCCTACAATATCCTCGCGGCTGTGCACCATGTCGCGCCACCAGGTTTCCTTGATGTTTTTCTTCAGTTCAACGCCAAGCGGACCATAATCATACGACGCTTTTAATCCGCCATAGATCTCGCTTGATTGAAAGATAAAACCTCTGCGCTTGGACAGAGAGACGATTTTTTCCATGGTTGCTTTGGTGGACAATCAAACCTCCTCAATTATGCACTTTTGGACCAGTCAATTTACAAAAATATCAAATGGAAAACAAATCAATGTCAACTTATGCAGATCGGAGAAGAAAGGACACTGCCAGACTTATACTGACAGCAGCAGCCATATGGGCCAATGTCGGGATGAGCAATCCTTCGGTTTGTCGGGCGCTTTGTCTCCACAGCCAGGCCATACCTGTGAGTATCAGGAAGGTCAACAGTGCCCACGGCCATTGCACAAAACAGAGCATCGTGAAAAAATGATAGCCGGCAAAGGCCACATCCTCAATCCGTATTCTTTTGCTATAATGACCAAGATACCCCCGCCAGTAATACTCCTCCAATGCAGGATGAAAAAGCGAATAGTAGAAAACATATCGGATCCAGCTGGCATCGCTCAATCCATATTTTGGTAAAAGCACGTCCAGGTTGACCTGCTGTTGCATCCAGGGCCAGAGAAATTGGATAGCCACACCGGATAATGCACAAAATAAAATGAGCCATGCCCAAGTTTTATTCCAGCCTTTTAAGACTAGGCGGAAAGGAGGACGACTTCGATCCAGAACAAGAAAGAAGATCATGCCTGCATGATAAAGACCAATCGCCAACCAACCGCTTTTAAAAAGGAAAAGTCCGATCCCGATGGCAATGTAGGGAATGAAGAGTGCGATAGCGCGGAACACATTCTTACCCACGATGCATCTCATAATAAAGCTTCAATGCTTTCAGGGTTCGCATCTGTTCAATGTGTGTTTTGAAATATAGGTCGAACATTTTTCGAATTTCCGCTTTCCTGCCCATATCCGGATTGAGCTGAACCGCTTCATGCGGCTGGGCTTTCTGCAACCAGAACAAGATTTCAAGCGTCTCGCCGCTCACCTGCAATCCGCCGTATGTCGATCCGCAATCATGGCAGATCAGCCCCCCGTTTTCTGCCTGAAAAAATCCACCCTTCATGCTTAAGGGACTACTGCAACGCAGACATGTATCCCAGGTGGGCTTGTATCCCATCAAATCAATAAAGCGGCCCTCAAAGTACCAGACCACACCTTCAGTAAAACCGGACGACTGATTAATCACATCCAGTACATCTCGAAAAAGATCAAATAGAGCCGGCATCGCATCTTGTCCTCCTACGCCCTTATCCAGTAGTTCGCCTACGGCCAGACCCAAAGTCGATTTATTAAAATTTCCATACATTTGTAAATGGGGATTAATGATCTCGGCCTGGGTCAACAATTGAAGATCGCGGGTCTGCTTGTGATAGTAAACCAATTGGAGATGACAGAGCGGCTCAAGCCGGCCTTTAAGCGGGCTTTTGGGACTGCGTGCTCCCTTGGCGATCATCTTTACCTTGCCTGAATCTCTAGTGTAAAAGGAAAGCAGTTTGGAGGTTTCCCGGAAATTCCAGGACTTTAAAAGGATTGCTTCAGTCTTCAGGATAGCCATGAGACTGCGTTAAAACGCGCTGCCAAAACCGCGCAGAATCGAGAAGTAAATAAAAAGCCCTCCGACGTCATTCGCCGTCGTGATAAAAGGACCCGTTGCCACAGCAGGATCAACACCCATCCGCTTCAACAGCATAGGCATCAACGTACCCATGAGAGTCGCTATGAACAACACAGAAATCAGTGCCAAACCAAGCACAAAACCAAATTGAGGAGTGTGAAACCAAAACGTAACAACACCCCAGACCAGCAAGGCAATTATTAATCCATTAATAAATGCAGCCGTAAGTTCTCTGAGCAGGCTGCGTCCAGTATCCTTTAGGTGAATATCTCCCAACGCCAAACCGCGGATGATTACCGTGGAGGATTGAATGCCCATATTCCCTCCCATGGCCATGATCAATGGGATAAAAAATGTGACCATGATTACTTTCCCGTAATCGGGCATAAAATGCGACAACACTTTAGCAGAAAGCATTTCACCGAAGAACGCGATGAGCAGCCAGGGTAATCGAACGCTGGACAGTTTGAACACGGAACGCTCTTGAAGATCATCCGAACTGATACCTGCCATACGTGCAATGTCCTGGCTCGCTTCTTCTTCCACCACATCAAGCACATCATCAACCGTAATTCGTCCAACCAGCTGCCCCTTCACATTAATAACCGGAGCCGCTACGAGATCATATTTTGAGAAGAGCATCGCCACTTCTTCCTGATCCTGATCTTCCCGAACAACAATAGGCTCTTTGTCCATCAATTCAGAAAGAATGGCTTTCGGAGCAGCAAGGACCAGGTCCTTTAAGGAGACAATGCCCTGTAAAACGCCATGCGTATCAATCACATAAATATTATAGACATCTTCCACCTCATCGGATTTGCGCCGTAATGCATCCAGAGCCTGTTGCGCAGTTCGGTCCATCCCCACGGCCACAATTTCAAGGGCCATGATACCGCCGGCCGTATCTTCATCGTGACGAAGCAGAGTCTCCACTTCACGAAACTCTTTCCACGGCATGGCCGAGAGCACACGCTTGGCGATATCCTCATCCAACTCCCCGATGAGATCCGTAGCATCATCTGAGTCCAGTGTGCCTATCACGGAAACCAGCCACTTTTCATCCATTTCTTCGAAAATTGAATATCGAACCGTGCTGTCCAACTCTACCAGAACTTCTGCAGAGATTTCCGGTTTCAGAAGACTGAATATCCGTTTCTGATCCTTGTCGTTCAAACGCGATAAAGCCTCTGCAATATCAGCTGGATGCATCTCTTCCACAGCCAATTTCAGACTATTATCGTTCTCTGACTTCAGTAGCTCCAGAATGATTTCCTGGCAACTGTTTTGTTCTTTCTCAGGAATGTTGTCCAAAGCATTGCCGATCATGTTGATAAAGAAAGTTGCTCAAGGCCACCATCTCTACGGGCGTATAGGTTTCCGGGCGTCTCTGTAAATCAAATGGTATATCGCTTGGTTTCATGTTTTCTGGAATAAAGGATTTCAGGGTGTTGCGCAGCATTTTTCTGCGCTGCCCGAAAACCGTGTGAACCATCTTTTTAAAATACGCTTCATCATGGATTTCTGCAAGCGGTTTATCGTAAAACCGGATTGATATTACAGCAGACTCTACTTTTGGGATTGGAAAAAATGCTTCTGGCGGGATGGTGAAATGACTTTGAACCTGGGCAAAAATCTGAAAAAATATAGAAGGAATACCATACGCCTTGCATCCCGGGTCGCTCGCCAGCCGCTCTCCAACCTCTTTTTGAATAGTCACTGTCGCATCCTGAATCAAATGGCATGCATCTAAAAGCTTAAAAAGGATGGGAGATGTAATATTGTAAGGCAGATTGCCAATGACCCTTAATTTCTGGTTGTTTTGGACAATGTCTGTAAAATTGGTGGTCAGGATGTCTTGACTGTGAATGTGAAAACGCGGATCGCTCCCAAACCGGCCCTGAAGCCAGGGAATCAACCGTCTGTCCTTTTCAATAATGTGGATGGAAGATGCGGAGGAGGCAGCCAGAACCTGTGTCAGCGCCCCTTCACCGGGCCCGATCTCCAGGAGACAATCATCAGGCTGAATCTCCATTGTCTGGATCATTCGCCCGGCATAGCTCGTATCCTGCAAAAAATTTTGACCCCACTTTTTAACGGGGCGCACAATGGATTTCATAGTTATATTCTGCATTTAAAATATGATTTACAGTGAAGTGCGACGCACTTAACAAGTGCGTCGCCCTTTTCCGAACGCTTTACAATATAAGAAATCTTGGAATGGATAAAAAGAAAGTTAACAATGACCTTAATTTAAAATAAGATTTACAGCGAAGTGCGACGCACTTAACAAGTGCGTCGCCCTTTCAAAATCAACTTACCCGCAAGCCGGAATCAACCTCTCCATCAGGTGTGAGCAGATTCAGACCGTCCTTGGATTTCACGGCCAGAACCATACCGTTGGATTCCACACCGCGAATCTTGGCGGGCTTGAGGTTTATTATGCACAACGGGTTAAGCATAAGATGATTTTCAAAATCATCCAGGCTCACTAACTCAGGTTCTGATTTATCGAAAATCATTGACAAAAAGGTGTTAATTCATTAATATTGCTTATTGCTTAGCCATAATTGATCTGTCAATATTAAATGAGTAGGGAATTAAAATCGGGTGACCGATGTGATAATGGCATCAATCGCGTTGCTTGAACCCCCGTCATTATTTTAATTTAGGGGTATAATAATGAGCAGTCTTTGTAATAGTGCTCACCGTAAGTTGCAATCCGTTCTGTCTGCACCTCTTCTTCTGATTTTCCTTTTCATTTATCTATTTACTCTTCCTTCAAAGACTGCCTCACAGGAAAGCCAGTCATCCTTAAAGGATTATATTCAATTGACGGGACAATCGAATATTTACGGTGAGTTGTACAGCATCAAAGGCACAAATCCGAGAAGGCCGCCATCGACAGGACGCATTTCGTTTACTCCGACTTTGCGCCTGTCAAAATTTTTTACAGTCTCCGCACAATTACTGCTTTCAACCGAAGGATCGAGTGCACGACAAAACATCAATCTGATGGGACTGCATCCTGTCTGGAAGTGGGGCAAGGCCCATATTGGTGATTATTCGGATCATTTCTCCAAGTATACGTTCAACGGTGTCAACGTAAAAGGCGCGGAAATCGATCTGTTTCCGGATAAGTTCCGATTTACAGTTGGCGGCGGGCAGACACGAAGGGCCGTTGAAGGGATTCTTGTCAGTGAAAGTTTTGCACAATACATGTTCACCTCAAGGATTGGATACGGATCAAAAAATGGTTCGTTCTTTGATTTGATCTTTTTAAAAGCGAAGGACGATGCAGCGTCATTAAAAAAACCGCAGGACTGGGATTACACTTACGTCATACCAGATACGCTGGAGAGCGAGTTAGACACACTCTGGATTGAGCCGCCTTATAATCCTCTGTCTGTCACTCCTCAGGAAAATATGGTCATCGGATTCAATTCAAAAGTGCAGATGTTTCAGAATCGTCTTGTTCTTGAAATGGAGGGCAACGGAAGCGCTTTCACGAAAGACCTGAATACATCACCCGTTGTGATGGACAGTATCGATGCCAGCGGGCTGGTAAAAAGTTGTTTTGATGAAATATATACTCCCAGAGCCGGTTCCAATTTCGACTTTGCGCTCAACACTCATTTGGGAATGAATCTACAAAACCTTAAGCTAAATTTGGGATTTCGACACATCGGACCAGGCTACGTCTCATTGGGAATCCCTTCAACTGTAAATGACCGCCAGGAGTGGTTATTCAACACAGCCTTTAAATTGGGTATTCATCGATTCCGTTTTGGTGTAAACCGGTTATCGGACAACCTTCTGGATCAAAAAGAACAAACCAACATACGGAACCAGTTTCAGGCTTCCGTCGCAACGATTATGAAACGATGGCGTTCGCAGGTCAATATCCGTTGGATGATCATGAACAATAATGCGCCCACTGATTCACTTGAATGGGCATTTAACAATATCGTTTTATCAACACATCAAGCCCTCATGTTCGGTCCTGAATCCATGCTCCGTCAAATTGGATTACAGTATACCTATCAAACCTCAAACAAAGAGTTGTTTGAAAAATCGAATCAAAATCACTATCACACCATCAATCTCACATCCAATCTGCGATTTGTTCAAAAACTGACTCTCAATACATCCATCGGTTTATCTTTCAGAGATTCCAACACTCAAGGTAAATATACAACCCAGGTCTATTCTCTTCGGCTGATTCATCTTGCTTTCCAGAACAAACTGTCCAATGCCCTGTTCAGTTCGTCCTCCATGGTCAGGGATACACATATGCTCAGGGCCGGAATTACCTCCAGTTACCGACTGACTAAAGTTTATCAAATTACATTCAATCTATCATACAACAATTTCAGGGGCACGCGGAATTTCCGTGAATTCCGGTCAACCTTGATGCTGTCTCATCATTTTTAATCGTTGTCGGAGACTGCAATGAAACATATATTGAATTTTGCTGTTCTTATTCTCTTGTTCTCGCTGTCTACACTAACCTGCCATCAAACTCTGGAACCCGACTACGGAACCTTAATCGTCCAAATCAGATGGAATACAGAATCGCCTACAATTTTAAATACGAAAAATGTGGATTTGGCAAGTGCGAGATCCAATAAAGAAAAACCATCTGAGACAGGCAAGACCGAGAGTCTTATATCAGACAATGTCACAAATAAGATTTTAAAAACGCGAGATGTTGATATAAATGGACCACAATTCGTTAAAAATTTTTCATCAGCAAACTCAATGGCCGAAATTCTCATCTCGGATGAAATTACAAAAATCCGCCTTACTTTGCAGCCCGGAGACTTTGTCTTTGAGTTTGAAGCATCGGATACAAGTTTAACCGTAGAAGTTGATCTGGGTATTTACAATGTCTTGATCGAAGCACTGAACGATAGCGGTGTAGCTGTCTATTCCGGAAGTTCAGAAAAAATACTTGTCGAATCATCCTTGGTTACTTCTATCTCAATTCAGATGGAATCTAATTTCCCTGACCAGCCCCCATACTTTATCGGACTGGCTGCAACAAACTTCAGTACTACGGGTACATATCCGCTTCAATGGTCCTCCACGCAAAAAGCGACTTTCTATCGGCTTGAAGAAGGAAAAGATAGTTCTTTCACATCTTCGACCACAATTTACTCAGGATCCGAAACCTTCTTCACGGTTGATAGTAAACCCGATGATACGTACTTCTATCGGGTCAGAGGTGAAAATGAGATCGGTGTATCTCCCTGGAGCGGCTGTATTTTATTTCATGTTCAGTTTATTCCGGAACTCATAATCAATACCGATTCACTGCCGGACGGACAGGTGGGTACAGCATACACTCAGACCGTCAGTGCCACAGGCGGAACCACGCCTTACACCTGGTCCGTGTCATCAGGAACACTGCCTGCTGGACTATCCATTAACACTTCCACCGGAGTGATCAGC
>JABMRT010000088.1 GCA_013202295.1 Candidatus Zhuqueibacterota bacterium | reverse complement strand
TGTTGATTCGCGCTACCCACTCAAAACAACATAGCGCCATAAATATTAACAGTAGAAAAAGCGAGGAAAATGTATGTTTTCGATTAGATTTAGATTGTTAGCGGAACAAACAAGGCTAATCGTACTGGGCCTGGTTGCTATGCTTGTTTTAATGTCATGTGCGTTTCAACCAAAATATAGTGAAGACTGGGTGTCATTGGCCGAACATAATGAACAGCCCAACTGGTTCCAGGATGCCAAACTTGGCATTTACTTTCATTGGGGTGTGTATTCCGTTCCTGCTTATGGCAGTGAATGGTATCCCCGTCATATGCATTTTCCTAATGAACCAGACGGGCTACATCATCTGAAGAAATACGGGCATCCTTCAGAGTTCGGTTATCACGATTTTGTGCCCATGTTCAAAGCTGAACATTTTAATGCAGAGCAGTGGGCCGATCTGTTCTTAAAAGCGGTGGCAAAATTTGCGGGACCTGTGGCAGAACACCATGACGGATTTTCCATGTGGGCTTCGAAGGTGACTCCCTGGAATGTTAAGAATATGGGTCCTGAACGGGATATTACTGGGGAGCTGGCTGAAGCACTTCGGAAACGGGATATGAAGTTGATCACCACATTTCATCATGCGAGAAATTTGCAGAGAAGTGAAAAACTAGGCGAAGAAACATGGAATAGTCATTATCCCTATTTTGAGAACATTCCACCCAGTTCTGACGATCCAAAACTTAAGTATCTGTATGGTAACATTCCGGAAAACGAGTGGTTGGAATCCATCTGGTTTGGAAAGCTCAAGGAAGTGGTAGACAGCTACCAGCCCGATATCATCTGGTTTGATTCCTGGCTGGATGAAATTCCAGAATCCTACCGGTTGAAATTCTGTGCGTATTATCTGAATGAAGCCGCACGCTGGGGCAAAGAGGTGGTCATTGTTCGAAAGCAGGATGATTTGCCACTGGATGTCAGCGTGGATGATCTGGAAAAGTCACGGAAAAACAGGCTGGAAAAAAAATCCTGGATGACTGATGAAACCGTCAGTACTGGCTCCTGGTGTTATACTGAAGATTTAAAAATCAAATCCCCTCATGACGTGCTTCATGTTCTGATTGATATTGTCAGTAAAAATGGTGTCCTTCTTCTCAATGTGTCTCCCAAGGCGGATGGATCTATACCGGAAGATCAGCAGAATGTGCTGCTCAAAATGGGAGAGTGGCTAAGTCAATATGGTGAATCGATTTATGGAACACGTCCGTGGTATATTTATGGTGAAGGGCCGACTAAAGAACCAGAAGGACATTTTGAAAATCATGAAGCGTTTTTGAAAATCAAATATTCTAAGAAAGACATCCGGTATACTACCAAGGGTGAAACAATTTATGCCACTTTCCTGGGAAAACCCGACATAGGATCTGAAGTGTTGCTGACTTCGTTTGCCAAGGGCCAACTCCCTGAAGCGATTCATATACATGCGGTCACTATCCCTGGTGCAGAAGTGGATGTTCACTGGCAACAGAATGATGCAGGGCTGAAGGTTGAAATTCCCAATGCCGTTATGGATGAAATGGCTGTTGTTCTTAAGATTGAAACATATTAAGTTAATTTGGAAATGTAAAGCTATGGTATAAAAAGGATATAACACTGGAAGGAAGTATAAGTGGAAAGGGCCATTTTATGCCGAAAGCAACAACGATGAACTCTGAGAACGGGATAAATGTAGCCGTAATCTCGAAAGAGATTCTATATCCCTTTGTTCTCGTGACCAGTCTTTTCGCCTTGTGGGGATTTGCCAATGATATTACCAATCCTATGGTGGCGGCTTTTAAAACGATCATGCTGACCAGTCATTTTGAGAGTTCGTTGGTCCAGTTTGCCTTTTACGGTGGGTATTGCGTGATGGCGATTCCTGCGGCTCTGTTCATCAAAAGGTTTACTTATAAAAGCGGCATCCTCGTCGGTCTCGGACTTTATTCTCTTGGCGCATTGTTGTTCATTCCATCCAGTATGATTATGGGATTCTGGGCATTTCTGATTTCTTATTTCATTCTGACTTGTGGATTGTCCTTCCTGGAAACAAGCTCGAATCCTTACATTCTATCAATGGGGGCGGAAGAGAATGCTACCCGCCGCCTGAACTTTGCTCAGGCGTTCAATCCGATTGGATCCCTCACCGGGATGTTTGTGGCCCAGCAATTCATTCTTGCACGGCTTGATAAAACATCAGATGTCGATAGGCAGGTATTGGCAGAAAGTGCCCCGGCTCAGTTCAAGTTGTTACAAGCGCACGATCTGAGTGTTTTACGCGGTCCTTATGTGGCGATTGGGTTGATCGTCCTTCTGTTCTTTTTTATTTTTCTTTTTTCCAAACTGCCGAAGAGCAAGGGTGAAGAAACAACGCATCTGGATGTGGGTCCCACATTGAAGCGTCTATTCAGCAATAAGAAATACACCGAAGGTGTTATCGCGCAGACTTTTTACGTGGGTGCACAGATCATGTGCTGGACCTTTATCATTCAATATGCCATGAACGAACTCGGCATGTCAAAAGAAACCGCACAAGGATATAACATTATTGCAATGGCGATTTTCTGCGGCAGCCGGTTTATTTGCACATATCTCCTCAAATATTTCAATCCAGGGAGTTTATTGTTGAGTTTGGCGTCAGGTGGTTTCGCTTTGGTTCTCGGTACAATTTTTATCCATGGAATGATCGGTTTGTATTTTCTCATCGGTGTATCAGCGTGCATGTCACTTATGTTCCCAACTATTTACGGAATTGCTTTGAAGGGTTTGGGTGATGACGCCAAACTTGGCGCAGCCGGATTGATCATGGCCATTGGCGGCGGATCCATCCTGCCACCGCTTCAGGCTTCCATCATGGATATGGATGCATTCAATCTGGGGCTTATTACCATGTCCAGCACACGGGCCTCATTCGTACTGCCTTTGATTTGTTTTATAGTTATTGCTGTATTCGGCTTTAGAACTTCAAGAGTCCATGGTCACACTTATTGATCAGAAAAAAATATCACGACGATTATTTTCAGAGATATGATTAAATTGTTGACCACATATGCCAAACATATAAAACCGGAGCTTTGATATGAAATCCATCCGATGGCTTTTAATTATCCCTTTATTCATTTTCGGATGTGCGCCCACATTGCGGCAAACCGTCCAGGACACACAAAAGCCGATTGAATCCTGGCAGATGGATGAAGCAATCCCGTTTGATCCATCAATCAAAGTGGGTACGCTCGATAACGGGCTGCGATATTACATCCGTCCCAATCAACGACCGGAGAACCGGATAGAATTGCGTCTGGTCGTCAATGCGGGATCAGTGCTGGAAGAAGACGATCAGCAAGGCCTGGCTCATTTTACGGAACATATGGCATTTAATGGTACAGCGCATTTTGAGAAACAGGCGCTGGTCAACTTTTTAGAATCCATCGGTATGCGATTTGGACCCGAGATCAATGCCTCGACCGGATTCGATCAGACGATTTACACTCTCGAATTACCCGCAGACAGTCTCGAGATAACGGAACAAGCATTTCAGATCCTTGCGGATTGGGCCCATTCGATCCAGTTCGACAGTCTTGAAGTGGAGAAGGAACGCGGTGTGATTATTGAGGAGTGGCGTCAGGGCAGAGGTGCTGACGCACGAATGTTAGACAAACAGTTTCCCATTCTCTTCAAGGGATCTCAGTACGCCGAGAGACTGCCAATCGGGAACCGCACCGTACTTGATACGTTCCGCCATGAATCACTCCGTCGATATTATGAAACCTGGTATCGTCCTGATTTAATGGCTGTCATCGCAGTGGGTGATTTTGATCCCAAGCACATGGAAGATATGATCCAGATCTATTTTTCCAAACTTCCCAAACCAGTCGATCCCGAACCAAGAATTGATTATCCGATCCTTGATCACAAAGAAACCCGGTTTGCCATTGCCACAGATCCGGAAGCGACATACAATAACATCTCCATTTATTTCAAAAAACCGCTCAAACCTGAGACTACAATTGGGGATTACCGTCGCATGCTGGTCGAGAATCTGTATGACGGAATGATGAACGACCGGCTGATTGAACTGACCAAAAAGGCGGATCCCCCGTATCTCTATGGAATGGCCGGAAGCGGCCGGTTTGTCCGAACCAAGGGCGTGTATACCTTGTCCGCCAGTGTGAAAGAGAACGGGATTCCCCGTGGATTGGAAACACTGCTGATCGAATCTGAACGTGTTCGACGTTTCGGATTTACTCACACTGAACTCGCACGAAAGAAAAAAGAGATACTTCGCGGCATGCAGCGTGCGTATGAGGAGCGGGATAAAGTGAGGTCGAGCCGGCTGGCGTCAGAATATGCGAGAAATTATCTGGTGCAGGAGCCGGTGCCTGGAATTGCATTTGAATATGCCATGACCCAACGGTTCATGCCTGAGATTACTATGGATGAGATCAACGCATTGACTGCCGAGACCATTACAGACTTCAATCGAGTGATCCTTGTGGACGCTCCGGAAAAGGAGGGTGTACAGGTTCCAACCGAGGATGAACTGTTGGCGGTATTTGAAGCTGTACAAACGATAGAGATTGAACCGTATATCGATCAGATACTTGATATTCCCCTCGTTGAGAATCCACCCGAACCGGGCACGATTGTTCACACAGAAACCATTGATACTTTAGGTGTTACCGAGTGGACGCTTTCCAATGGAGTGCGGGTGATCATGAAACCCACGGATTTCAGGAATGATGAAGTGCGGTTCTCCTCGTTCAGTCCAGGCGGGCATTCACTGATTCCTGACAGTCTTTATCTCCCCGCGATCACAGCCACATCCATCGTCCTTGAAAGCGGCCTGGGCCCGTTTACGCAAATTGAACTTGAAAAACAATTAGCTGGCAAAGCAGTTCGGGTCCGGCCGGGAATCTCCGCACTCACAGAACGGGTGTCCGGTTCGGCTTCTCCGAAAGATATCGAAGCGATGTTTCAGCTTATATATCTCTCCTTTACCGCTCCAAAAGTGGATAGCACGGCTTATAAATCCTTTCAAAGCCGCATCAAGGGGTACATTGAGAATCGATCCGCTGATCCAAATGCAGTTTATTCCGACACCATTCAGGTGACGACTGCGCAATATCATTACAGATCACGTCCCTGGTCCGAAGCCCTTCTGGATGAGATGGATCTGACTAAATCCTTGACCTATTATCAAGATCGCTTTGCGGATGCAAGTGACTTTACTTTTTTCTTTGTGGGCAATTTCGAACCGGATTCCATCGCATCCCTTGTTCAGACCTACCTTGGCGGATTGCCCTCCATCCAACGTCAGGAAACCTGGCAGGATATCGGAATTACATTCCCGGATGGTGTGATTGAAAAGACCATTCGAAAGGGGATTGAACCTAAAAGTCGAGTCCGTTTAATGTTCACAGGTCCTGCTGAGTGGTCTCGCACAGGTAATTATGAAATGGATTCTATGATTGATGTGTTACGTATCCGGCTTCGGGAGGTGATTCGCGAGGATATGAGCGGAACCTATGGCGTGAGTGTATCAGGCGGATTATCCCGCGTACCACGAGAGGATTATTCCCTCACTGTCTCATTTGGATGTAATCCGGAACGCGTGGAGGAGTTGACAAATACTGTTTTCAGCCAATTAGACAGTCTTGTCCAGTTCGGCCCAGATTCATTAACTGTGGCAAAGGTTCAGGAAACACAGAGACGTCAGTATGAAACTCAGCTCAAGGAAAATGGATTCTGGCTTGACTATTTGTATCAATCCTCGTTCTTTAATGAGGACCCACTTCGACTTTTTGGTTTTCTTGATCAGGTTGACATGCTGACACCTGAAATTGTCCGAAATACTTTAGAATTGTATTTCAACAAAGATCGGTATATGCAATTTGTATTAATGCCTGAACACAATCCAGAATAAATTTGGATATATATATATTGAATGATAAATGCATATTGGGAATATTGTTAAAAAGAACCTTTCTCGGTGTTTTATTAACACTTTGTTTTTTCACTTCGACACAGGCAAATGTTTCAGACCGGCCCAAGATCGGTCTGGTTCTTTCAGGTGGGGGAGCGCTTGGTTTTGCGCATATCGGCACGCTGAAGATGCTCGACTCTCTCGAAATCCCGATAGATTATATAGCGGGGACCAGCATGGGTGGCATTCTGGGTGCACTCTATTCCATTGGGTATGATGGATTGGAACTGGAGAATCTGGTTCAGTCAACCGACTGGATTGATCTGTTCAGAGATCATCCACCACGTAACAAGTTGCCTTATTTTGAAAAGAAGATGGCTAAACGATTCCAGCTTGTGTTCAGCATGGAGGGGATCCATCCAGTTCCTCCCAGCGGATTGATATTCGGGCAAAAGGTCTCCCTGCTGTTTTCCAGCCTGACCTTTCCTTATGAGCACATACGGTATTTTGATGACCTACCCATTCCATTCCGCTGTGTGGCTGTAGATCTGGTAACCGGAAATGAGGTTGTCCTAAATCAAGGATCTCTGGCCCGGGCCATGCGTTCGACCATGGCAATTCCGTCCGTCTTCAGTCCCGTGGAATGGGGGGACTCTCTGCTCGTGGATGGCGGCATCATGAACAACCTGCCTGTTGATGTCGTGCGCTCTATGGGTGCGGATATAGTCATTGCCGTGGATGTGGGCAATCGGCTTCGTCCGAAAGAAAACTTAAATTCCGCACTTAAAGTGCTCGATCAATCTATTAACATGCTTGGTATTCAGAAGTGGAAGGAGAATATACAGCAGGTTGATTTTCTAATCCATCCGGAATTGGAAGAACTGGCCATGGGTGATTTTATGGATGAGAAGATCGCTCAAATTCTCCATGACGGGGAGGTTGCAGCCAGGCAGGCTGAAACCGAACTGGTTATGCTTAAGCATGCACTGAATCTGGGAAATATCCGCAATCCCTTAAAACTGACGCATTATGAAACTCATCCTCAGATTTTCAATCTTCAAATCACGGGCCATACAACCATCCCGTTTTCTGATCTGTATGACATGCTGGGCATTCATCCAGGCGATCCATGTGATCCTGATGTAATTCACACCAGGCTGGTGGAGATGAAGGCAAGTGGACAGTTTGAATCTGCAGGATTTGATGTGATTCCCATTTCAGATAAGTACGTCAAACTGCTAATACGCGTGAAGGAACGTCGCCGTCCCCAGATTCACGGAATCACCATTGATGGGAATGAAAGAATTGGATTTCAATTTCTTTACCACTGTTTTGGGATCAGTCCAGGCGATATCCTGGACACCGAAGTGTTAAATCGCCGAATCATGAAGGTTTATGGTCTTGGATATTTTGAAACCATTCGCTATGATATTGAACCGATCGGGGAGAATCGTGTATTTTTAAAGATCTATGTAAAAGAGCTGCCCTATCGCAAGTTGCGGATGGGATTGTGGTATGATACATTTCACAAGATGGTGGCCAGCATTGCATTTCAAAGAAATGATCTGCTCATTTCAGGACTTCGATTCGACGCCGAGATGCAAATGGCGGGATTATTCCAGCTGAAAACAAAATTTTATTATCCGTCTCAAACATTAAATCTTCCTGTATATCCATTCACTGCTGCGCGTTATCGTAATGCACCGGTTTCAATCTATGATGGAGATGGAAATCAGGTTGCCAGTTATAAAGACAAATCCATTTCAATGGGTGCGGGTGTTGGGCTCCTGCTGGGAAATGGTTTTCATGCAGATATCGCTTTAATCCAGGAGCATATGTTTGTTGAGCCTAAAATAGCCATATCCGATGCAACTCTATTTCCCACATGGAAGGAGCGACTGCGAGAGGTGCGTGCCACGGCAACGTTTGATAATTTGGACTGTCGCTTAACACCGACTGATGGATTGTACGCCCATTTTCAATATGAAGGCAGTTTTGATGAGTTGCAAACAGACGTGACTTATCAATGGATTCACTTCTTCGCAGATCTCTATCATACATTCAATAACACACACACAGTGAGAATGCTTAACTACTGGCGAGAATCATCTAGCAAACTTCCTGTTTATAAACACTATTATAATGATGATCCTGAACATTTAATCGGTCCAGATTATCATCAGGTAGCCATGCAGGGTGTGTCCTTTATTCGTTTAGAGTATCATTACAAGCTGGTAGAATCCTTTTATCTGCGGTTGATCGGGAATGTGACATATCGACTGCAATATATAGATGACCCCCATTACCCTGAGGTTGGTCAAATCTGGGGATATGGTATTGGTCTTAAGATGATTTCGTTGCTGGGCCCGGTGAATATTATCCTGAGTCGAGGCAGTAAAGGCGCATATGAGACAGATCACGTACAAACCAATCTGTTTTTCTCATTTGGCTACCGATTTTTCTGATATGGCGAGCTGTCCAAAATTATGAAATTAAACCTTTTATTATTAGAACTTATTTCACTTAGAGGCGTTAAAATATAATTTGATCGGATGAAATGACCGTTCATCGATTTAAACTGGCACCGAATTTAAAGGAGGCTTATTTTAAATTGAAAACAATTAACTCAAAGGAGAAGGATTATGACCAGAATCACAGGTATAATTTTGACATTGACTCTATGCACAGGGCTGCTGATGAGTGTCAATGATAGTCAAGCTCAGGCTCGCGAACGAGCCGATGTACCCCAATCGGATACGTGGCAGCTCGAAGATCTTTATCCAGACGATGCGGCATGGCGTGCATCCAAAGATGAATTGGTTGCGTCCATGGAACAAATTCTCGAGTATCAGGGCAAACTGGCAACCTCCCCGAATGATTTGCTGGCCTGTCTTGAATTTGACAGCAATCTTGGCAAAGAGTTCAGCAAGCTCTACTCCTATGCGGGTATGAAATCCGATTTGGACACTCGCAATGCGGACAATATGTCCATGAAGCAGGAACTGCAACAACTCGGCACCAATTATAACAGCAAGGCGTCCTTTATTGAACCTGAACTTGTGAACCTGGATAAAGAGACGATTGACAAGTTCATCCAGAAGGAACCAGGTCTGGAAGTGCATCGATTCTACCTCAATGATATTCTCCGCCGGAAAGCGCATAAGCTATCCGCGGAAGAAGAGAAAATCATTGCCGAGGCCGGTGCCATGGCAGGCGGCCCATCCAGTATTTATAATATTTTCGCGAACGCGGAATTGCCCTATCCCGAAGTCGAATTGTCCGATGGTTCAAAAGTGACGCTGAATCAATCCGGGTATGGATTGCACCGCACTTCACCCAATCGCGATGATCGTGAATTGGTTTTCAAAGAGTTCTGGGGCACCATGAATCAGTTCCGGCAGACGCTGGGCGCATCCATGTATTCAAATATTAAGGGTGATATTTTTTATGCGCGGGTCCGAGGCTATGACTCTTCGCTGCACTCGAAACTGGATCAGAACAATATCCCGGTAGAAGTCTATCACTCCCTCATAAAAAACGTGAACGACAACCTGGATTCGTTTCATCGCTATCTCAAGATCAAGAAACGCATGTTGGGCGTCGATACCCTGAAATACTCCGATCTTTACGCGCCCACCGTGAAAAATGTGGATCTGAAATACGATTATAATGAAGCCAAAGAAATGGTACTTCAGGCGTTTAAACCACTTGGCAAGAAATATATCCAGACTGTGAAAAATGGCCTTGAAAATCGCTGGGTCGATGTGTATCCCACTCCAGGCAAACGTTCCGGCGCTTATTCCAACGGCAGCGCCTACGATGAGCATCCCTACATCCTGCTAAATTATAACGGACAGTATAATGATGTGAGCACGCTTGCGCATGAATTGGGACACACGATGCACAGTTATTTGTCCAACAAGAATCAACCTTATCCGCTCTCAGATTATTCTATTTTCGTGGCAGAGGTGGCGTCTACATTAAACGAAGCACTGCTGCAGGATTATATGATGAAGAAGATCAAGGATGATGACGTCCGGCTATCTCTTCTTATGGAATATCTCGACGGGATCAAGGGCACCCTGTTCCGCCAGACACAGTTCGCTGAGTTTGAACTGCGGATGCATGAACTTGCGGAAAAGGATCAACCTCTGACAGGGGACAATTTGACTGAATTGTATGCCGATATTCTGAAACGGTATTATGGTCATGAACAGGGTGTGACGCTTATCGAAGATCATGTGACGGTTGAGTGGGCGTTCATTCCTCATTTCTACTATAATTTTTATGTATATCAGTATGCCACCAGCTTTACCGCATCCACCGCTCTGGCCGAGAAGGTGTTGGCCCATGAAAAGGGTGCGGTGGATCATGTGATGACTTTCTTGTCTTCAGGCGGCTCCAAATATCCAATCGATATTTTAAAGGATGCCGGTGTGGACATGACGGGTTCTGAGCCGTTTGACAAGACGATGCAGGCGATGAATCGTACTATGGATGAGATTGAGAAGATTTTGGATAAGAAGGGGATTTAATATTCCTTTCAAACATCTCGTTCCCACGCTCTGCGTGGGAATGGGATGACGTTCCAACGCGGAGCATTGGAACGAGTAAATACTGTAAATTTCAATCCCGGAGATCGAGAGGTTTCCGGGATTTTTTAATTGTAGAAGGATGATGGTCTTCTAACTTCGCTCGCATTAACTTGATAAATAATGCCGATTTGAAAAGGGCCAAACCTTCTTGTTTCACGCCCCGGGGCAATCTCAGTAAAAACCACTTGCATTTTCAATCAGGCTTTGTAAATTACATTCAACTTATTTTAATAGAGCGCTACATCGTCACCATCTGCACAGGCACCCTGACTCTTACCCTTGAACGATCAGGAGAGACAGGTGTATGAATCTGTATAAATGAGAAACCCACGGAAACGCTGCTATGCGTCTGGTATTGAAGCCAGGACAACGCGGCACCAAATCGGAAATGCAGGCACACGGCGCCGAACTCGTGTGTGTCCGGTACCGTTATGATCCGATATCAAAGAGACGCTTGAAGACTGCGGAGATTATTGTTGATGAACAGTACTGGAAGCTGGAATGCTATCAGGGTATTGTTCATGACAAGAAAGTGGGGCTTCAAATTCACATTCAGGAGACCGAATTACGGCAAAATGTTAAAATGGCCGGTAGAAAATGGAATCCGATTCAAAAAGTCTGGGAGCTCCCTCTTCCGACTGTTTTTGAACTTGATTTAGAAGACCGCATTGTGAAGCGCGGTCCGTTATAGATGCATATACAATGCATATAGGTATCTATAAATAGATACAAGTCTCTATATATAGATACATGGTTTCTATATTTATATGCATTTAAAATATGCATATAGGGTCGTTAATACTATGTTATGTTTTAAATATTATGCTTAAAATCATCTCGGAGTGACACAAATGAAAGCAATAGTCTGTACTCAATACGGTCCACCCGAAGTGCTTCAGCTTAAAGATGTACTAAAACCGACACCCGGGGATAATGAAGTGTTAATTAAGGTATATGCAAGTACGGTAGCCGCAGGAGATGTACGAATGCGAAGCTTTACCTGGGCCCGCTGGTTCCTGCTCCCAGGGAAAATTTGGTTCGGTTTTCGAAGGCCGAGAAAACCGACGCCGGGAAATGAACTGGCCGGTGAGATTGAGGCCATAGGAAATAATGTATCAGAATTTAAACCGGGCGATCAGGTGTATGCTATAGTCTGGGAAGTGAGCAATGGCGGCGGCAATGCTGAATACAAATGTATGCCGAAAAACAGGGTCGCACTAAAACCGATAAACAGTTCCTATGAAGAAGCTGCTGCTGTTCCCATCGGGGGATTAACCGCCTTGGTGTTGTTAAGAAAAGGGAAAATCCAAAAAGGACAGAGCGTGTTGATCAATGGAGCATCCGGGAGTGTCGGTACTTTTGTAGTCCAGCTGGCCAAATATTTTGGAGCGGAGGTAACCGGTGTTTGCAGTACAGATAATATAGAATTGGTAAAATCTATTGGTGCTGACAAAGTGATTGATTACACAAAGGAGAATTTTACCAATAGCGGAGAACGGTATGACATCATTTTTGATGCGGTCATGAAAACCTCATATTCCCAATGTAAAAATTCTCTGACAGAGAAAGGGGCCTTTATTACGGTGGATTGGCCGATTCTTGAGGCCCTTTGGATATCCCTGACAAGTAAAAAGAAAATCATCTATGGTATAGCGAATAAGATCGAAGATTTACATTTGCTCAGAGAACTTGTAGAAGAGGGAAAAATCAAACCGGTCATTGATAGATGCTATCCCTTAGAAGAGACCGCAGAAGCACACCGGTATGTTGATAAAGGTCATAAAAAGGGAAATGTTGTTATAACTATAAACCATAAAAAACAAAACATAACAACTGGCTCAACTGGATTTTAAAACGTACCTTTATTTTTCAGTTTTAAATTTTATGGAATTACTTTTTCAACTTATGTGTTCGTTTAGTTTTAAAACCAGTTAGCCACGACGTTAGGCCGCAAACAAATATCTTTAGAAGGGGAGGGAACAAATATGAAACTTATAAAAAACCGTATTGCAATACTATTCATCCTGTCCATTCTCATGTTTTCGGCATGTTCTTCCCCAAATATACAGGACGTGGATCTTATTATTTCTAATGCGACACTTATTGACGGGACTGGAAATGTACCGGTTTCAAACGTAAATATATTTATCAAAGACGGCATTATATCTCACATATCATCGAAAGATATCAAACATGTTCCGGGAAGTACAATCCTCATTAATGCCACTGGTAAATATGTGATGCCCGGACTGGTTGATGTTCATGTACACTTCAGTAGCGGAGGTCTTGAGCCTCATGCTTCACACACCAATGAGCGTGTATTCAGACAATTTTTATATTATGGTGTAACTACAGTATTGAACTTAGGCGCTGATGGCGGCAGCACCAGCGAAATCGCTGAACTTCATAAACGACAGCGTGAGGGTTTTGTTTTTGCACCTTGTATCTATGGAACAGGCAATATGTTGACTGTACCCGGTGGCCATCCGATTGCCACAACTGTTGCAGCGTCATTACCACCAGGTACAGACCTTGAAACGATTGATTGGGAATCAAGGGGCTACACAATCATCAGAAATAATAGGCAAGTCCGTGAGGCTATTGCCAACAATGCAGCCTTAGGCATGGATGGTGTAAAGATCATCATTGAATCTGGTCCCCCACCTTGGGGTAACAACCATCCGCGAATGTCTCCAGAATTAATTCAATACATCCTCGATGAAGCCAATAAATTTAAATTACCTGTATATGCCCATATATCGTCATTAGACGAAATGCAAGATGCTGTCAAGGCAGGTGTCGGAGCAATAGCTCATGGCGTTATGGATAAACCAATTCTCGATGAATCACTAATTCAAACTATGAAAGAAAACGACATTTACTATATTCCGACTCTCGCTCTTTATTGCGGGTTCTACCGTTATATCGATGATCCAACACTTTTTGCTGATCCATTTCTAAGAGACGGCGTTTCAAGACATACAATAGAAAGCTTAAACAATCCATTATTCCTTAATGCACATAAACAGCGCACAGCAGCCTGGGTTCGTCCTCGTGTGGAAAATATTATTAGAGGTATCGGGGAAGCACATCGCTCAGGTGTGAAAATAGTATTAGGAACTGATGCAGGATTTATTTTTAACTTTCCAGGATACAGTTCACATTTGGAGATGGAACTTCTGGCAAAGGCGGGCTTATCTCCAATGGAAATACTTGTCGCAGCTACACGAAAAGGTGCAGAAATGCTTAGCGCTGAAAACTTGTTTGGGACGATAGAGGAAGGAAAACGAGCCGATCTAATCATTTTAAACGCAAATCCACTCGATGATATTCGTAATACCAGAACAATAGAATCTGTCATCAAAGATGGCAGGTTATTGGATCGTGTTAAGTTGATTGAAGGTCACTAAATCAGGAGGCGCTTATGATTACGTCTAAGCAATGGCAAAAGATTTTTCTATATATATTGGTTCTTCTTCTATTCGGTGTGATTTCTTTTGAAAAAACAAAATCCCCGAAACCGGGCGCCATATCTGAATTTGGAAAATACGAAGGCTACTCGGAAGAAAAATATAATGGTTGGGAACGTACATCAAAATACGTCACCATGCGCGATAGTGTCAAAATTGCTATCGATATCATCCGCCCCACAATAGATGGAAAAGTAGAAGAAAATCCACTACCAGCACTCTTGAATTATTATTCGTATTTGCGGGCAAGAATGGAAAATGGGAAAGTGATCTCAATGGTGGACCGAAGCACATCTTTGCAAACGCTCGTGCGTCACGGTTACATTATCGCTATTGTAGATAGTAGGGGAAGAGGCGCCTCATTCGGACAAGTAACAGGTCCGGTTTCCATGGAGGAGGCAAAGGATGGTTACGATATTATTGAATGGCTGGCAAGTCAATCATGGTGTGATAGCAATGTGGGTATGTTCGGACATTCATACAGCGCACATATCCAATTAATGACTGCTTCTCTTTCCCCGCCGCATTTGAAAGCTATTTTTCCTTCAATGGGGGCCTTTGATCTATATCAGCTCATTTATCCAGGTGGAATTCTTCGTAAAATTATTCTTGAAATGGTCAGCAAAAATTTTAAATGGCAGGATTTTGAGGCGCCGTTTATTCACGTGGATGAGGATGTAGATGGTGTTTACACAGCTGCTGCAAGAGAACAACATCGAGAAAATGTAGATCCAATACTTATGGCTAATTTCCCTTTTCATGATAGCGAGGGTGAAATAACAAAACCCTGGACATTGGACAACCCGATGTCCCATATCAAGCGAATAAGCTCATCTTCCATTGCTGTCTATCATTGGGCTGGCTGGTTTGATGGCTTTCCCCGTGATGTGTTTCAATATTTCAGAAATCTGAAAAATCCACAGAAACTTGTTATAGGACCCTGGGCTCATTCCGATTTAGACTCCACTGTACGTACTGAGCGTTATAAATTATACACCATTGAACAATTGCGTTGGTTCGACTATTGGCTAAAGGACATCGTTAATGGGATTATGGAGGAGCCTGCAATTTTATACGCTGTTATAAATAATCCGGGTGAATATACCTGGCACAGCACGAATAGGTGGCCGCTCCCAAAAATTGACCAGGCAGACTACTATTTTTCGGGAGGACAATCAGAGAGTGTTTCATCTGTTAATGATGGTGGTTTGTCAGTAAAGATTTCAGCAGATAAAATATGCAAGGATATTTACAAAGTAGATTACAGCACCAGTATTGGTAAAATCCACCTTCCTCGGGCGCCGATTCAAAATCTCAACGCTCCGGATATGACCCCAAACGACCTAAAGAGTTTAACTTATACAACACCTCTTCTGGATACAGACGTGACCGTTATCGGAAGTCCTGTTGTTACACTTTTTGTATCTTCAAGTTTTGGTGACGGTAATTTTTATGTTTATCTGGAAGAAATTGATAATGATGGCAAATCTTATTTAATCACAGATGGTTGTTTACGGGCTTCACATCGAAAGGAAGCAAAACCACCTTTTGATAATATGGATTTACCGTATCATCGTCATTTTGAGGAAGATATAATGCCAATTCCAGAAGACCAACCTGTTGAACTTAAATTCGATTTAATGCCGCTCTCTAACATATTTAACAAAGGGCATCGAATTCGCGTCAGTATTAGTTGCGCAAATGAAAAATGGGATGAGATACTAGAGGAAAAACCTGTCCCTGAAATAACAATTTACCGAAATAGCCAATTGGCTTCGAAAATCACTTTACCAGTTATAAGTAACTAAAAAAATCGCGTATAACCCGGGCATGCAACGGAACGCAAACGCGTTCCGGTTGCATGTTCAGGTTTTAATTCGGGCTCAGGTGCTGGCGACGCGAAACACATCGCCGTAGGGTTTTCGTCCCCTTATAACCATCGTTAAGCGTAACAGTAACACACCATTTCTAAATGGAGAATTGAATTTTGAGAAATAATAAAACAAAAATTTTGACAACATTTCGAGTAATAGTATTTTCAGCATTATTAATTCATTTATTTAGTTGTACAAATAGAAAATTAGAAAAAAAGTATAACCCAGGCCATTATGTTGCCCTTAGTCCGTATGAACAAATGAAAGACATCAAATACTTGAATGAACCATCAGTTCAGGGAGTAAATAAAAGATATCTTTGGAGACATTTAGAGCCTGAAAAGAATGTATATGATTTTTCACAAATTGAGAAAGACTTAGATTTCTTAAGTGCACGTGACAAGCAACTTGTTGTTTTTCTTATCGATGTTTCTTTTGGAGAAAAAGGAGCTATGCCAGAATATTTATCTGATTATGAATATTATTCTAAGGAGGCAGGATACTGTCCTATTCGTTGGGATCCGTATGTTGTTGAGCGATTTGTTGCTTTAGGAAAAGCAATTGGAGAGCAATTTGATACACACCCAAACTTTGAAGGTATCGCAATTCAGGAATCTTCACTAAATGTTACTAAAGAGGGATTCGAAATACATAAATATACAGACGAGAAATACAGAGATGCACTGATTAAAATTTTAATTGGCCTTCATAATGGCATCCCAAATAGTAATGTTTTTTGGTATTCAAATTTCCTGGGTGATGGTAATGAGTATTTACGACAAATAGCAGATACGATAATTTATTACGGAATTTTTATGGGTGGTCCAGATATTCTTCCATATCGACGTTGGATGAGAAAAGTGACTTACCCAATGTATGATGAATATAAAGATAAACTGACACTATTTTGCTCGGTTCAAGATTGTTCGTATAAGCATCATAAAAATGACATAAGAAATGGCGTTGATGAACCAATTCATGAAGACGGTTATCTGACAATGGAAGATATTTTTAAGTTTGGCAGAGATTCTCTTCATCTTAAATATATTATTTGGAATTACTATTATGATGGGGTCGAAAAAGGAGAAATGTCATACGATGATGCAATAAAAGTAATAAGAGAATACCCAACATTTAATATCGATGAAGATATTTAAATCAAGTAATATAGCACATATCAATTGGCTGAACTGGATTTTAAAAAGCATGTTTGTTTTTTTAATTTTACTCTTTGTGGAATTGTTTTTTCAAAGCAAGTATTCGTTTAGTTTTAAAACCAGTTAGTCAAGCCGTTAGAAAAACATTGGTAAATATATAAAGAACATTCCGCCTCAATCTCTCGGCACCGACTCCGTAAATATTTTTGTGTAACAACATTTTTATTCCACCGGAAACCGATTTTCGTATTCAATTGAGAAACGGTTCATTGCGGGCTTCCAGTTATATACAGGCATCTCCCGGTTTTTACTCCGGCTGGATGATATGTGACCGGAATATGGTCAGAAATAAACCGCGACTTCCTCCTATAGTCAGATCTCCCGTCCAAATTGAGGCTAAATTTCACCATTTCCATTTTGGCAATGTTTTTGCTAATTCAGATATCACAAATGCCACATCCTGTCAAACGAGGAGAGACGAAGAAAGAGGGGGAAAATGATTTTCGCAATCGATTTCGACGGGACTATCGTCGAACATGAGTATCCTGAGATCGGGCCAGAGATCCCAGGTGCAGTAAATACACTTAAGGATTTACAAAACAAAGGTCATAAAATCATCATCTACACATGCAGGGTTGCACCTAGGCTGGCCCCAATTATAGAATGGTTTGAGAATCGAGGATTTCGGCCTGATGCGATTAACAAGAATGTGGTCCGACGTCATAAACCCGGGTATTCCAAAATTATGGCCAACGTCTATATTGATGACCGTAATTTTCCGCCATTTCCTGGTTGGGATCATGTGAGACAGACTTTTCTACCTGAAAAGTCCATCAGTTGTTAAGTACTTTTAAAAGGGGTGATTGAATTATCAGTCACCCTTTTTCTTATCCAATCACACCTGTTATATGCAGCGTTCTTGCAAGAGAAATCAAACCTAACATTTTCATGATAATCCACATTGATTTTCACATCCATGTTTGAATTTATTAAACATCATCATAGGCATTGGAGTTACTTTTTGAGGATGTTAAAAGTAGTTTGTCTTCATTTTTAATAAATTTATTCAGCGCCGGATATCCCGGTTAAATGATCCCATTTTATCCAAATATTAATTTCCTATTGATTTAACCAAAAAAAATATCCATAATTAATAAGTTGATAATTTTTATACACCAAGAGTGTCGCATATTCTAATTTCTCCGTTTCTGCTTCAGGTTAAAATGAAGGGCAAAAGAATATGGAAACATCCAAAATATTAATCGTTGAAGATGATGTGGTCATCGCACTGGATATTCAGCAGAAACTTGAAACCGTTGGATACCATATCATGGATACAATTTCATCTGGAGAAGCCACATTAAAATATCTTGAGAATTCTCAACCCGACTTAATACTTATGGATATAATGCTATCTGGAAAATTGGATGGATCAAGACAACAGAGAAGATTGCTGCTAAATATAAGATACCTGTTATTTTTATAACTGCTTATGGGGATGAAAAAACATTAAATGAAATAAAAACAGTACAACCTTATGGATATATTTCTAAACCTCTGAATGATATTAAGGAGCTTCGTGCCCAAATAGAGATCGCACTATATAAACACTCAACTCAAAAACAGATGCAGGAGCAGGAATTAAAGTACCAACAAATTCTTAACGCGGCAAGTGAAGCGATTTTAATACTTGATAAGGATACTGGGAAAATCCTTGAGGCCAATGAAGCCGTGAAATCTATTTTCGGATACAATCCGAAGAAGTTAATTGGAATGTATTTCAATGATCTTAGTGCAAGTAGTATGATCGATTCTGATCAGAACATAGACTACTGGATTCAAGAAGCTAGTAAGGAGACAACTCAAGTTTTTAACTGGTACTCCAAAAGAAAATCAGGTGAGTTGTTCGACAGTGAAGTGACGCTTCGTGTCGCTGAGATTGGTGAAAAAGAACACATACTGGCAGTTATCCGAGATATAACTGATCGGAAAAAAGCAGAGAATGAAATTCAATTTCGATTAAATTTTGAACAATTAATTGCTGAAATTTCTACTAGATATATCAACCTGCATACTGAGGAGATTTATACCGAATTCGAAGCTTCACTTAAACAAATCAGTAGCGTAACAGGTTGTGATAGAAGTTATGTATTGCAATTATCTGAAGATCATAGTGAGCTCTCCTGTGTTGCAGAGTGGCACTGGGATAGGCTGAAAGATATGAAGTCAAAAATGCAAAATATTTCAACTGATAAGCTTCCATGGTGGACAAAAAAGATAAAAAGGTGTAAAGTTCAATCGATTTCAAATATAGATAAAATTCCAGAGACTGAAGAATATATGATCGAGATATTGAAGACGGCCATGATCCAATCCGGATTAGAGGTGCCAATTCAGCATGGAAAGAAATTAATTGGTGTTTTGGGTTTGGCATCCAGTTCAAAAGATATCGTATGGCCGGATGAACAGATCGTTTTATTGAAGATTGTTTCCCAGATTTTTGCCAATGCAATGGAGAGACAAAAATTAGATGCCGATCTATTGGCAAACGAAGAAAAATATCGGTTACTTTTTGAATCGACCAATGATGCAATTTTTATTATGAAATGTGACAAAATTATTGATTGCAATGCGCAAACACTTAAAATATTTGGATGTAAAAAAGATCAAATTATCGGACGCACACCTCATGATTTTTCGCCTTTAAAACAACCAGATAATCGAAATTCTAAAGAGAAGGCGCTTGAAAAAATTTATAAAACAGAGGCTGGAGAACATCAGATTTTTGAATGGAAGCACACAAAGCATGATGAGACACCCTTTGACGCTGAAGTGAGTTTAAATCCATTGTTTTTAAAAGGAGTGACTTACATTCAAGCCATTTTAAGAGATATTACAGAGCGGAAACATGCTGAGCAGGCAATATTGGAAAGTGAAAACAGGCTCAGAAGGCTATCTGAATCCACTTTTGAAGGAATCGCATTCACAGATAAGGGTAAAGTTATTGATGTAAACCAACAAATGGCTACTGTGCTTGGTTATACAAGGGATGAGATGATTGGCATGGAGGTTATGAAATTCGTGGCGCCTTCCTCCCACAAGATTGTGATTGATAACATCAAAACCGCGATTGAGGAAGATTATGAACATGAAGCCATACGGAAAGATGGTTCAATTTTTCATGTTGAGGCACGTGGCAGATCGATAATGCTTGATGGTCGTTCGATTCGAGTTACAGCAATTCGAGATGTCACTGAAAGAAAAGAAGCTGAAAAAGCTATAAGGGAAAGTGAAAAGAAACTTAGGGACATTATCAATTCATCTCCAGATGCTATTACGGTGACAGATGGTGAGGGAATAATCACACAGTGCAATGAAGCAACGTGTGCTTTACATGGGTATGGTTCTGTTGATGAATTAATTGGAATGAATGTTCTTCAATTAATTTCTAAAAGGGATCATCAAAGGGCCATTGAGAATACGAATCAGACGTTCACAATGGGTTCAATAAGAAATGTTGAATATGATCTTGTCAGAAAAGACGGGTCCGAATTCCCCGGAGAATTGTCTGCAAGTATTCGAAAGGATGATGCTGGGAATCCTGTTGCATTCATTGGTATCACCAAAGATATCACAGAACGCAAAATGATGGAATTGGCTCTTCAAGAAGAGAAACAATTCTTAAATGGCATTATTGAAGGATTACCGGGTGATTTCTTCATTATCGATGAAACAGGTTCAATTATGCGCTGGAATAAGAATCGGGAGAAGATACTTGGTTACACAGCAGAGGAATTAAAAGGTAAATCTTCTATGGCCCATATCATCCCTGAGGACCAGAAACGTATTGGAAAGGAGTTATCAAGAGTTTTTCAGGGGGAGTCTGTTCAAGCTGAATACTCAATTATTACAAAAGCCGGTGAAATCATCCCCTTCTTGGCTAATGGTACGCAAGTAACAGTCAATGAGAAAAAATATGTTATTGGTCTGGCCATAGATATTTCAGACATTAAAGCGACTGAAGCAGCTCTACGTGAAAGTGAAGAACACAACAGGCTGCTTATTGAAAACCTTCCTTCTGTCATCTGGGCAACCGATGAGGATGGGAAAACGACCTATATCAGTCCAAACGTGAAAAATGTATATGGTTATACACCTGAAGAAATCTATGAAAATGGAGAAGAATTATTTTTTAATCGAATTCATAAAGATGATGTCATTCATGTCCAAAAGGCTTTTAATCAACTGTTTATGAACAACAAGAAATACGAGGTCGAATATCGTATTCAGCGGAAAGATGGTAAATGGATATGGCTGATCGACAGAGCCTCGACAACACGGAAAATTGGGGGCAAGAGTGTTGCATTTGGCGTTTTCTCTGATATTACCGAGCGAAAGCGTGCTATTGAGGAAATGGAGAAGCTTGCTGCCGTGATAAGACACAGCAGTGAACTCGTCAACCTGGGTACGCTTGAAGGAAAAATGATTTTTCTGAATGAAGCCGGCGGCAGGATGCTCGGCATAGATCCCGAAGAAGTCGAACAGACACACATTATGGAGGTCATTCCTGAACATCTGGTTGATCTGGTGGAGAAAGAGATGCTGCCCACACTAATGAGCGGGGGTATCTGGGAAGGTGATCTGCAATACCGCAACCTGAAAACAGGTGAACTTACTGACGTCCATTCTACCACATTCACCGTAAAGGATTCCGATACGGATAAGCCGCTGTATTTGGCCAATGTTTCTCTCGACATTACTGAACGCAAGAAAGCAGAAATTGCACTCCAACAGAGCGAAGAAAAATACCGGCTGGTGGTTGAAAACGCCAATGAGGCTATTCTTGTCGTACAAAATTCGAAAATCATGTTTTACAATCAAAAAACAATAGAACTACTGGATTATACGAAAAATGACATTGAAAATTCTTCAATCGAAAAGTTTTTGTATCCAGATGATACTACAAAAGTCGTGGAACATCGGCAAAGAAGACAAAATGGCGATGATCTACCTCTTATAAACGAAATACGGATCATTGATAAAAAAGGACAAATGAAATGGGTATATAACAATTCCATTGTCTTTGAATGGGAAGGACAACCAGCAACACTTCATTTTATAAGCGATATTACGGATAGAAGAATGGCCGAAGAAGCCTTGCGGAACAGCGAAGAACGCTTTCGTAGTGTGGTTGAACAATCCTCAGATGGTATCATTCTGACTGATGAAAAGGGGATTATTATTGTATGGAACAAGGGTGAAGAATCTATGACAGCTATCAAGAGATCAGATGCGATTCATAAACCCATATGGGAAATTCTTGCTCAACTATCACTCATTGAACAACAACACCAATTTTCTCTACGGGAATTAAAAACTGTCTATCTTGATGTATGCAACACCGGAAAAGCAACATGGTTCAATGAAGTCCGTGAACTTGAGATTGTCAGTGCTGATCAGAAACATAAAGTGATTCAAATAATCGTGAATCCTATAAAAACTAGTAAAGGATATCGCATCAGCAGTACATCTCGAGATGTTACAGAATTGAAGGCTGTGGAAAAACAATTAAAAGTATTATCATCTGTTGTTGAGCAGAGCACCAGTTCAATCAATGTTTTAAACAAAGATCAAATTGTTGAATACGCAAACCCAAAATATCTTGAATTATATCATTATGATTCTGAAATGATCATTGGAAAACATTGGAATACCTATGTGCCAAAAGACTCGCCGTTATTGGCAAAATTTTCAGAAATCCAGGAAGTGGTTGTTAGTAAGGGAGTTGAATGGCGAGGTACGATACAAGTGCCATCACCTTCAGAACAAATCATTTGGAGAGATGTAATCATTTTTCCAATTAAAGACCACGAAGGAAATACGACCCATACTGTTTATATGAGTAACGATATCACAGACCGCGTGATGACGCAAATGGCTTTAAAAGAAAGTGAAGCGAAATACAGGCACCTTGTCGAATTGGCCACTGATGGTATTCTGATCCTGCAAGATGGTAAAATATTATTTGCAAATAATCGCGTGCCTTTATTTCTTGGCATTTCTTTACCCAAATTATTAGGAACTGATTTCACAAACTATATTGATGAACAGGATCGTGCACGTATTGCAGACATGCATATTCGTCGGTTGAAGGGTGAAGAATTCCAACAAATATATGAGACAAAATGTATTGTTAAAGGTCGAGGCACTGTTGACATTGAAATCAACCGTTTAAATCAAGATAAAGAAGTATTGTCAACTGAAATGAAATTCCGGATTAATACCAATCTTCAAATCATTTGCAGTTTATTGCGACTTCAAAGTAACCGTATTAAAGATCCACACTCAAAGCGAATCATTGATTCTGCATATCAAAGAATCCATACCATAGATATGATCCAAGACCGGATCTATCACTTAGACAATCCGTCGCATATTAATCTGGCAGAGTTCATTCAATCCTATGTACGTTCATTGTATTACGTTTATCAGATCCACGAGAATGACATTACGATTGATTCAGATTGCAAACCAGTCTGCGTTGTTGCAGATAGCGCAATTTACTGGGGATTGATTGTACACGAACTTATCAGCAATGCAGTTGAACATCCCTTTCAAAATACCAAACAAAAGAATAATAAAATTAAAATTGCTTTAAAGCGATTGGAAAACAATCAAGTCCAACTCTCTGTAAAGGATAATGGTAAGGGCTTGCCTAAAAAATTTGATCTTCACTCTTTGGAATCAATGGGTTTGAACCTCGTGATCAGTATTGCTGAGCATCACCTGAAGGGTTTGGTATCGATCCAAAAAAATAAGGGTACGTGTTTCACTGTCGCTGCTAATGGATAATGATCCAAAACCCTTGAAAAGTTGAATAGGATAAAGAACATGATTGAACTGCAGGCATAAAAATGAAATTTATTGATCATTCATCTCTCTCTCCCTCTTTATTCCTCTCACATTCTGGACCTGTATTCGTGAGAATGCAGGTTCAGAATACCTCTTTAAATATGGCTGCATTAATCTGGTGTGTAATTGAGACAGGCATTGTAAAGGGTAGTGATGTGATGATCAATGTGCAGAAAGTATTTATAAATATAAACGGATAATTCCCTACAAACTTTGAAAATGCGAATAGGATAAAAAACATGATTGAAAAAACTCCTGCTCTACAAAAACAAATTCAGCTTGTATGTTTCAAATTCGGGAATGATGAGTTTGGTGTCAACATACTGAAAGTCAAGGAAATTGTCCGTCTTCAGGAGATTGCCAAAGTACCTCAAACACCCGCTTCAGTGGCAGGTGTTATCAATTTAAGAGGGAATGTAATCCCGGTCATTGACTTAAGAAAGAAATTGGGTCTGGATGAAATTGAGAGAGACGACAAGGCCAGGATTATTGTTTTCCTGTTCGAAGAAAAACAGATTGGTGTTATTGTCGATCTCGTAGAACGCGTTATTCGTCTCAAGACAGATCAAATTGAGGCGCCACCAGACATTGGTATTGGAAAGATACAGGAATATATCACAGGTGTGGGGAAGATCGAAGACCAAATGATCATTTTGCTCAATATGGAAAAGGTGTTTTCAGTTGAGGAGATTGTGAATCTCGAAGACCTTGAGATGATGAAAAAAGCAGTCCTTAATAAAACAGAAAAAGCAGATTCAAACACAACTCTGCAACAAAAAGATAAACTAATCAAGAAAGAGAGAATTATTGATATTAAAAAATCAGGTAAAGAGAGGAGGCAAACTCAAAAAAAAGCATCCGCTATAAAAAGTACGAGAACCACGAAGGCGCCAAAGAAATAGCACAAAAATGTGCAGTGGCTTTTCAGTAACAAAAATGAAGGAGAAAAAAATGTCAAAGCAAAAACAATTTATTTCACTTGTGGTTATGGTCGGACTAATTCTGACTGCCCCTCTGTTTTCACAAGGATTTTCAGACCAACTGAACATTCATGGCTTTGTAAGCCAGGGATATTTGAAAACAACTGAAAATAACTACCTTGCCAGCGACTCAAAAGAAGGTTGCATGTCCTACAGTGAAGCAACAATTAATTTTATGACCTCACCCGTAGATCGCCTTAACATCGGCACGCAACTCTACGCGAGAGATATGGATGAAGATGGAAATCTCTTTGTCACCATTGATTGGGCGTATGGTGACTACCGTTGGAAAGATTATATGGGTTTTCGTATAGGTCGGTTTAAGAATCCCGTGGGTTTATATGCTAAACTGCGCGATGTAGATATGGCCCGTGTTCCGGCATTTCTTCCCCAAAGTATCTACGCTGAATCTGAACGGGATTTGAATCTTGCCATTAACGGCGTGGGTCTCTATGGCAATCGGCCGATCAGTATTCTCGGCGATCTTGATTATGAAGTAGTCTACGGCGGATATAATATCGTTGACCAGCAAAGCAGCTTTTTTAAGAATCAGTATTATATGACCGCTGAACCTATTGCTATGGGTATGATGGCTATGCCGGGAATTATTTCATCAACACTCACCGGAACTTCAAATGAGTTATCCACAATTGAGAATGTTCGCGGGATCGATCTTCGCTGGAATACACCGGTTCCTGGTCTGCTTCTGGGTTCAAGTATAAATCAGCTTGAATTCTTGTGGAATTATGATGCCAACATCGATATGGTTTTCCCAACCGCTGATCCAGCCAGCCCCTATACAATGTCTCAGGCTGTACCCATAGCGGGTGCATATGATATTCGCACGAAAATATTCTTTGGCGAATTTCAGTGGAACAAGCTGACCGTTGCCGGTGAATATCGCACATTTGATATTGAAGGCGACATTGTAATTGGTACCACTGAAAGTCATACAAAAACACCTCGCGAAATGTATTATGGCATGGGTACCTATCAGGTAAACCATCGGATTGCGTTCAGTACTTATTATTCTGTGTTCTACGCCAATTCAGATGACAAAGAAGGAGCGGATCAGGTTGTACTGGGTCGACCGGATCATTCTGCATGGCAAAAGGATCTCTGTTTCACCGGACGTCTGGATATCAATGATAACTGGTTATTTAAAGCAGAATACCACATGATCAATGGAACCGGTCAGGTTCAAGGACTTCACAATCCGGATGGATTGAAAGAAGACTGGTCTCTGCTGGTACTTAAAAGCTCATTTAACTTTTAAAAAAGAAAGGAGAAAGACATTATGAAAAAAATAATTCTTTCCTTAATAGTACTCTTTCTGCTTTCAAACAATTTAGTAGCAGCGGATGGGAATGTGGTTGTGATTGCCAATAACAGTGTTTCAGTTTCTTCGATTAACAGCGCCACTCTGAAACTCATCTTTTTAGGCAAAAAGAATTCATGGTCCGACGGCTCGAAAATTGTGCCTGTCACTTTAAAATCTGGAAATACACATGAGGCATTTCTGGGTGCTTATGTTCAGAAATCATCCTCTCAGTTCTCCTCATTCTGGAAACAGGCCATTTTCACGGGTGAAGGAACACCCCCTAGGTCCTTCAAAAGTGCAGCTGAGTTGGTGGCTTTTGTAAAGAATACTTCAGGAGCAGTAGGCTATGTTCCAGCAGGCACATCCACAACTGGCGTTAAAAAGCTGAAAGTTGAATAATGGGTAAGATGGTGGCTATGTCTGAAATTTATTTTCAGGCATAGTCACAAACTTTTACCTGAATATTAATTGTTAGGAGTAGAGGCATCATGAAAATTATGTACAAAATCAACCTGGTCCCATTTGGTGCTGCGATTTTGTTTCTCATTATCTTTTTCGTCGCATTATTTTTGGGAAAACGAACAGAAAATCTGTTAACACGCATTGAATCTGGATATTTTCCAGCACTGGAGATGAGTCGTGATCTGGAAGAGACTCTCTCAGATATTCAACGGAGCATGCTTGATGCTAGTACGGCTGCTGATGTAGATAAGCTAAATGATGCTGATGCACTGAAGGAGAAATTCCTCCAGCGGTTGAGCGAAGGCAAAAAAAATGTAACATTAAATTCTAATGAGCTGGATGATTTTGAAAGACTATTCAAGGATTATTATGTCCTTGCCAGAGAAACTACATTGCAGATGATCATTGATGATACAGATGAGTCATTGTTCGATTCTTTAAAAGAGATGCAAACAGATTATAATAATATCAATCAATTCATTGGTGATTTAAGAATTCAAAAACAAGAAGATATGAGTGAAGCATTTGTGACTTCAAACAGCAGTCATAAGACGCTGATGAATGTTATCTTGGTTTTCACGTTTCTTACATTGGCCGCACTCAGTATCGGATTGTTTTTTGGGAGAGCCATTGGGAAATCCATACAAGGTCTTGTGAGTATAATGCAGGATATCGCTGAGGGAGATGGCGACTTATCCAAACGGATCGATGCGCAATCCAATGATGAAATTGGTGATCTGGCAAAATGGTTTAATATTTTTGTTGATAAAATCCATGATATCATTGATCGTGTCAGCAAGAATACTGAGCATGTTTCAAATGCGGTTGAGACAATCACAGCGACTTCGTCTCAAATGGCGGCTGGATCGGAAGAGCATAACAGTCAGGCCGGTGAAGTTTCTGCAAGTGTTGAGGAGATGAGTGCGTCAATCATGCAAAATTCTCAGAATGCCGGTCAGACAGCGAAAATCGCTGAGGATGCTGGAAGCAAAGCGAAGCAGGGATCAGAAGCCATGTTAAGCACACGTGAAGGTATGGATGAAATAGTCCGGTCTACGGAAAACATGGAGACTATCATAAAATCTCTGACGGATCGTGCATTACAAATTGGTGAGATTACTCAGGTGATTGACAAAATCGCTGATCAAACCAATTTATTGGCACTGAATGCAGCGGTTGAAGCGGCACGGGCCGGAGAACAGGGTAGTGGTTTTGCGGTTGTGGCAGATGAAGTTCGCAAATTGGCAGAGAGAACTGTTGATGCGACCAAAGAAATTGCACAGACGATTGATGCCATTCAGAAAGATACTATTGAAGTTTCTGACTCGATGAAAGAAACCAAAACAGTAGTCAATACGGGCCGAGATGCTTCAATTAAAACAGAAAATGTACTCTCTGATATATTAGCAACTGTGGGGCAGGCAGTAGACATGATTCAACAAATTGCAGCAGCCTCTCAAGAACAAAGCGCAGGAGCAGAAGAAATATCGAGCAGTGTCGAAGAAATGAATGCTGTTTCAAAACAAACTTCTGAAGGAGCCGAACAAATGTCGGCGGCTGCACAGGAATTAAGTACACAAACGCAAGAACTCCGTGCGGTGGTCGGTCAATTTAAACTAGTTGAAGCATAAGGATTTATGATGCTGGTTTTGGAAACAGGCATGCAGTCTATCAATGAGATGGAGTTTAAGCTGATTAAGCGATTGATATTTAGTGAAACTGGCGTTTATCTAAAAGATCATAAACGATCCATGGTTTCTAATCGGTTAAGAAAGCGTCTTGAGACTTGCGGGATGGATACTTATAAGAAATATTATGATTTTCTAACGAAGAATCCTGATGGCAAGCAAGAGCTCACTGAGTTTGTGAATTGCCTGACAACCAATGAAACATTTTTCTTTCGGCATAGTGAACAGATTGAATACTTGACTGAGATAATTTTACCTCAAATGATGGAAAAACAGAAAAGAATCCGGATTTGGAGTGCAGCTTGTTCCTCCGGAGAAGAGCCTTATTCAATAGCAATGCAGATCCGTGAAAAAATGGGCTGCAATGCTCTCAAATCAATCGAAATAATAGCCTCAGATATTAACCGCAATATGATTCTAAAGGCAAAAGCAGGCCTTTATAAACCATATGCTGTACAACGCATGCCAATTGACTATAAAAAAAAGTACTTCACAGATGTAGAAGATTTATTTATGCTCTCTGATACAATTCAGAATCAGGTACAGTTTTATCAAAGTAATTTGCTTGAGCCCTTCAGGCATGGACAATTTGATGTTATCTTCTGCCGTAATGTGATGATCTATTTTAACCAGGATAGTAAATCACGAGCACTTACCAATCTGTATGGCGGCTTGAGAACACAAGGATACCTGATCACTGGTTATGCAGAAAGCTTGTTGAACAACCAGAATCTATTTCAATTTATTCAGCCGGCCATTTATCAAAAAGCAGATCAATAAGGATTCATCATGCATGATGTCTTTAGTGAATTTCGCTCTAATTTTATTGAAGAAAGTGAAGAGCATCTGGCGCTTTTAAATGAAGATCTGATCACACTTGAAAAAGATCCTCAGAATCGAAAGCGGATTGACAGTATATTCCGGGTTATGCATACTTTGAAGAGTTCTGCAGCGGCTGTGGGGTATAATGACCTCAGCCGATTTGCCCATGCTGCTGAAGATCTAATTCAGAATCTTAAGGATGAAAAGAAATCGATCAGCGCTGAAATCATTGATATTTTATTTATCGCATTCGATAGAATTACGGTATTTCTAAATGCAGCCAAACAGAATACAGAATCGAAAGTGACTTTCCATGATTTGCTGGATCAGATTGAAAATGTAGCCCCTCATGCTCGCTCAAAATCCGAGGCCGATATTGAAAAATCCATAATTCAAGAAATACAAATACCAGACACAGTATATAAAGCAGTAGAAAAGGCACTCAAGTCCAAGCAAAAAATATATAGGATTTATGTTGAAATTGATCCTGCAGAACCGATTAAGTGGCTCAGGGCGGAACTGTTATTGAGCCATCTCTCAAAGTTGGGAGAGATTATCCATCTTGATCCAGAGAAGGCATCGTTTCACACAGATCGGTTCACAGGGAAATTCACGTTGGTACTTCATTCAAGATTGACAAAAACATCCATTCAAAAATCAGCAAATATTGATCTGATTAAACATCTGGATATTCGTTTGATTAAATCGATGGATGATTTAAATAAAGAAGAAAATGTAAGGAGCGGTGGAGAGCAATTGACCGAGGTGACGGAACTACAAGGGACAGACTCACAACGGCCCACTTCGGTCAACTCCATCCGTGTTCCTGTGAAGAAACTGGATGATTTAATGCATATGGTTGGTGAATTGGTTGTAACCAATTCAGGTTTTAAAATGCTGGAATCAAAAATTCGAAAGACGCTTGATGATGATTTATATGGTCAGGAGTTGAATCAGCTCATAGACAAGTTAATGAAAATATCCTCAGGGATTCAGCGCAGTGTGCTGAAAACCAGGATGCTTCCATTACAGACACAGTTTAGTCAGTTCAAAAGGGTGGTGCGTGATTTAGCAAAAAAAGAGAATAAAGAGATTGAACTGATTATAAAGGGGGCTGAAACCGAGTTGGATAAAAAGGTCATTGATGTCATTGGTGATCCACTCACCCATCTTGTGCGAAATGCCATTGATCATGGCATGGAATTGCCGGATGAACGTAAAAGATTAAACAAGGCGAGTCAAGGCCGTATTGAACTTTCAGCGGCTCAAATTGGCAATCATATTGTAATCACAGTGAAAGATGATGGACGCGGTATTGATGTGGAGAAAGTCAAGCAGATGGCAATCCAAAAGGATCTATTGGATGAAGCCATGGCTGATTCAACATCCAAAGTGGAGATGCTAAATCTCCTTTTTGAGCCTGGATTTAGTACGGCTGAAAAAGTCAGTTCTGTCTCCGGACGAGGAGTTGGGCTTGATGTGGTGAATAATGTGATTAACAGCCTGAACGGATCTGTCACAATTGAATCCGAACTCAATCATGGAACAGAGTTTATCATTACACTTCCATTGACCCTTGCAATATCCAGTGTGATTGTGGTTGAATCCAATAAAAATCTCTATGGCATTTCGATCACAGACATTCGAGAATCTATTAAGGTGCCAATCGAAGATCTGCAGGGTCGTGACTGTTTTAAGGCAATTCAGCATGATGGCAAAGTCATCCCTGTGGTTGGGCTGCATGATATATTGGATGATCCATCAGACAGAGTGTCTGTTGATGCACATGGTGAGGTTAGCATTGTCATCGTTTCATATCGAGAGAAAGAGATTGGTCTGATTGTAGATCGGATAATAGGGAAACAGGAAATTGTCCTTAAGTCATTGGAAGAAAATTACAAGTCAGTACGTGGTATATCCGGTGCTGCCATATTAGGAGACGGCACTATTATTCTGGTGATGGACATTATAGGCGTCATCCATATTCTTAAAGAAATTGAAATCAAAGATGCATTATAGATCGTTCATTTTAAAGCGAGGGATACGATGGAACTATATAAAAGCGAAGAGATCTCTGAAGTAATGTTAAACGATTCAAATCAAGATAATTTGAGAGATATATTTCAAAAAACATTTCATGATGCCGCCAAATCGCTCTCTCAACTCGTAGGTCAAAATATGATTATTGATCAGTATAAAATTGAGCAGATAACCAGCGAGGAATTTTCCGCTCAGGTTGAAGAGCAATTTGAACAGTCGTACTTTGCATCCATCATTAAAGTTGAAGAGGATTTGGACACCAACATCGCCTTTTTAATACAAGAGGAGGCGGGGCTTGATATATATAGACTAATCTCGGGTGAACAAATAAAGAACAGTGACGTCATATCTGAAAACGTAATAGCAGGGATTGGTGAAATGAACAATATTCTTGGTAGTTCTTTTATCAACAGCCTGGCCAATCATTTGGGTATTACAATTCATGGTATAGCTCCGATCAATACATTTGATATGTTTGGTGCTATTATCGAAAGTATCGTGCTGCAGGAGGAATTCTTGAATCGTGAAATCATTTGTGCTGATGCCAAAATACGGGAAGAGCACTTAGGAGGGTATGATATACGCCTTATCATAATGTCCGACAAAGAACGCCTTTATCACACTTTAGAACAAATTTAGGGCTGGTTATGGAACTCTTTATTCGAATGTCAGAGATTCAGGTTGAAAAAGAACCTATTGTTTTAAAAACAGTTGTGGGTTCCTGTATAGCCCTCTGCTTATGGGATCCCAAAGTTCGGATTGGTGGAATGGCACATATTGTCATGCCTAAAAAAAATGGAGATGTTGATGCTCCAATAGGAAAGTATGCAGATACAGGGGTGAGGTCACTTCTGAAGCAAATGACTCAAAATGGGGCAAATATTTCAAGATTGCATGCCATGTGTATTGGTGGAGCGTCCATGTTTATGCAATCTGGAAAAAACGGTTCATCAATTGGCAGCAGAAACGTAGAAGCAGTTAAACAAGAACTCCAAGTTCTGGGAATCGAGATTACAACAGAAGCAGTGGGCGGCATCATGGGCCGAAAAGTTTCCATGAATTGTAATGATGGATCGATTACCATAACCACATTACAACAAAGAATACAGTGGAATAATTAATATAAAATATAGAGCCAATTAATGAATTCAAGTTCCAAAAATAGAATACGAGTCCTGGTTGTCGATGATTCTCCACTTATTCGGAAAATCATGACAGCCATATTATCAAAATATTCTGAATTTGAACTGGTTGGTACTGCCCATAATGGAAAAATGGCTCTGGATAAAATCGCCAGATTTCAACCGGATGTCATCACACTTGATATAGAAATGCCTGAAATGAACGGTCTGGAGACCCTTCAGCGAATCATGTCTGAAATGCCAACTCCGGTAGTGATGTTAAGTTCTTATTCCAGAGCCGGTGCTGATCTGACATTTGAAGCTCTCGATATGGGGGCTGTTGACTTTATCGCAAAACCTCATCCTATGTTTTCACAGAGTGTTGAGGAAATTCAGGATAAAATCATTGACAAGATCCGAACTGCCAGTCGTGTGTGTGTCCAGAGGATAAATCCGAAAACCCGAACTCTGCCTTCACTTGTCTGTAGTGAAAAATCCAACAAGATGTCTTACCCACTAAAAAATGCAATCCGGCCAAACCTTGATTATGTGGTTTCCATCGGCGTATCAACAGGTGGTCCAAAAGCATTGATGGAAATCATTCCCCAAATTCCCTCGAATATTCCAGCTGCATTTCTAATTGTCCAGCATATGCCGGTTGGATTTACAAGAGTGCTTGCTGAACGGATCAATGGCATTGCATCTGTTCCGGTCATGGAGGCCTCTGATCTTCAACCAATTAAAAATGGCCATGTCTATCTTGCACGGGGTGATCATCATCTGTCTGTCTGCCAGCAGCATAACAAATTGATGACTGCATTAAGTCAAAATGGACATGCCTCACAGTTCCGACCTTCTATCGATGTGTTGATGCAATCAACTGCAGACGTTATGGAGGATCGAAATATTGGCGTCATTATGACAGGGATGTGTTCAGATGGTGTCAGGGGTGTAAAAGCAATTAAGAACAAAGGGGGGCGAGTCTTGGCGCAGGATGAGGAAACATCCACCATATTTGGAATGAACAAGCTTGCGATCAATTCAGGATATGTTGATGAAGTCGTGCCACTTCAGCAAATTATACCCAGAATATTGCATCACATAAAAGTATAGACAGGAGGTTATTACATGTGTCTTAAAGAACTAGATGCAAACTTCATTAACCTGTTCTTGGAATCGGTTGAGACCACATTTACAAAGGTCTTAAACAGTGATATGTCACGGGGGCATCTTTCGACCTGGAGTAATCAATTGAAAGATAATGATGTGGCTGTTACAACGGGTATAACGGGTAATCAGCACATTGGCGTGGCTGTGTATAGTATGAAAACCCAAACTGTTGAACGAATCATCAAACACCTGGATAGTACATATTCAGGATCTTCCAAATTGAAATTATTATTTGATGGTCTGGGAGAGGTGATCAATATTATATCAGGAAGTGCGATGACGTATTTTTCTAAGAATGAAATAAATATCGACATCACAACTCCCTCTATCATATTTGGGAATGCTTTCCAAATGCATTTACCAAATCAAACGACACTGTCAGCAGATATGTTATCTGAATTTGGAACGATTGAAATCAACCTTGCTATCAAACGGTATGGAAAAAACAGCGTAACTATTGCAGCCTAAGGAGGCATATTATGGGTACAATTATGATTGTTGATGACGCTCGACTCATGCGGAATATTATTAAGAATTCAATTCAGGAAGATAGTGATCACCGAATATTGGAAGCAGAAAACGGCCATCAGGCTGTCGAGTTGTATAAAAAAGAAAAACCGGACATTGTGACAATGGATATCACCATGGAAGAAAAGAATGGGGTTGAAGCGGCCAAAGAAATCCTGGAATATGATTCAAATGCCAAAATTATCATGGTTACATCCTTGGGACAAGAAAAACTGCTTCAGGAATGTATCGAAGCTGGTGTAAGCGATTACATTGTCAAACCGTTCACAAAGGAGCGGATAATATCCAGCGTAGAAAATACCGTGAACCAATGAGCACAATAAACATGAAAGGAAACAACAAAGTGTCCAAGATACTGATTGTAGATGATGCACGGTTGATGAGAAATATCATTAAAAGTGTGCTTGTCAATGAAGGGGATGTTGAAATAATTGAAGCAAGGAACGGACAGCAAGCTGTTGAATGTTATAAAGAGTTCCAGCCTGATGTGGTAACCATGGATATCACGATGGATGAAATGAATGGTGTCGAAGCCACCAGGGCCATCATTGCCTACGATCCATATGCTGTCATTATTGTGGTTACATCTCTCAGACAGGAAAAACTATTCAAGCAATGCCTTGCTGCTGGAGCAAAGGATTATATTATCAAACCATTTACTAAAGAACGCGTCCGCTCAGCCATTTTAAAGAGTCTTGAATCCTGTTCAAGGGTTTGGTAAAACGTGATCGCGAATGTACGAATGCCAATAAAGTCAATTATACCGAGAATGTCTCAGTGGGATAGTATGTTTACTGAAGTCTGTCCTATTCCATTCTTCTCATGCAATCTATATGGGAAACGAATCGATGCCAATCCCGCATTCTGGCAAAATACCGGATTGGTACAAGGCGAGGCAGGTATTGATATTTCAATTTGGCAATATATCATATCCGATCAAACTGAACGTCAAGAGTTCCTAAACTACATCACTCAGCAAGATGAGATACATGATTATAAGATCTGTATTACCAGAGATCCAAAGGATAAACTCTTTTTCAGACTGACCGGACGTATGGTTAATAGTGATGATCATTTACCGAGATTTCATGGATTTTTAGAAGATTTAACAAGACAATATCATCTTGAAGATCAATTATTACGTGCATCCTCCTGGAAAACATTGGGTAAAATGTCAGGAGGAATAATACATGACTTAAATAATTTACACAGCGTGATTGAGGGATGTGCTGCATTAATGAACCATGATATGGACAAAAATCAACAAGGGTATGAAGATCTTCAGACAGTTCTTAAAGTGAGTCAGCGTGCTTCAGAATTAACAAATCGGCTTCTCATGGTTGTAAAAAGGAACAGAGGTTCTGAGTCAAAAAAGACAAACGTCCAAAATACTCTTATGAATCAACTCTCTGTGTTACCATTCATAATGGGTCATACGATTCGCTTAACTACAGACTTGCATACCCCTCAGGGTCTCATTGAGATGGATGAATATACATTTGAACAAATTATTTACAATATATGCATGAATGCCAAAGCTGCCATGCCGGATGTGGGTGAGTTAAATATAAGATCTCGGATTGTTTCAATCAGTGACTCTTGTACTGAACAGAAAAATCCCCGCCCAGGAGAATATATTATGTTATCCATTACCGATAATGGTATTGGCATGGATGAAGAAACTCAAAAGAATATATTTAATCCATTCTTCACAACCAAGGGTGAGGATAAAGGATCAGGAATGGGACTCTCACTTACATGTGAAGCCATAGAGCGATTTCACGGATATATATTTGTTCATAGCGATTTTGGTGAAGGGACTACTTTTGAAATATTTCTACCAGTTTGCAAAGGATATCTCAAATGCAATTAAAAGATGTGGACGCTAATTTTATTGAGCTGTTTCTGGAGTCACTCCAGGATGTTTTTTTGAAAATGTTTCATTGTGATATAACCCGCCAAACCATATCTGTTTGGAATAATTCAATGTCGGATAATGATATTGCAATAATCACAGGAGTTACTGGTTATAACCGTACAGGCATAATTGTATACAGCATGAGATCTGATACAGCAAAACAGTTGATTCAAAGTTGGGTTCCAGACTTTGTGGATTTTGATGATTTACTCTATGACGGTTTGGGAGAACTGGTGAATATTATTTCAGGAAATACCATGAAAAAATTTGCTGATAATAATATTGATGTTTCTATTACAACTCCTTCACTAATTGCAGGAAACCAATTTGAAATGCATCTACTGAATCAAGCTACATTATCTGCTAACATGCAATCGCGATTGGGTTCCATTGAAGTGAAGTTTGCAATTAAAAAATTCTAAATGAAATTGGAATACCATTAGGTTCGAGTCTGTATTTAATTAATTGCATCGTATCAATAATTTTCCGTGTGCCCAAGTTGGGCTCTATGATTTTCTGAATTGAAACAATTAGTCATTTTGACATCAAGGATAGAAATTTCGTCCCACGGTGAAACTACTAATATTTTTCAAGAGATACTTGACGCCTCATCATGCAAGTCAACCTTTAATAGACTCTTTTTAAATTATAACATATCCAAAAAATACTCTGGATAATATTGAAAAAATCCTGTATTTTATTTTTATCAGAATCTGTAATTATTAATACGGCCACATGAAGATGTTTCAATATCCGATAAAAATGCTATGGCGCACATTCAGGATCTATCGCTTTCGTTTCACAATCAAGCGCCTAACGAATCTCTTTCGAATCGCACTTTCCATGGGAGTCAGTCGTTTACTGAAACGGCCCATTGTCTGGGGTGATCCGGCATTGCTGATGGTTGAACCCACCAATATCTGCAACCTGAAATGTCCGATGTGTCCCTCCGGTGCGGGTGAGATGACACGAGCAAGAGGACGGATGGATGTTGCGCAATACAAAAAAATAATTGATCAGATCGGAGATCGTCTATTACTGATTCAATTTTGGAATCAGGGTGAGCCATTTATTCATACTGAGTTTCTGGAGATGGTGGCGTATGCCAAATCCAAACAGATTGCCACGATGACAAGTACAAATGGTCATTTTCTGACAACGGATGAACAAGCTCGCACTGTGGTCGAATCCGGCTTGGATGAGATCATTATTTCCCTTGACGGCATGGATCAGGAAACGTATGAAAAGTATCGTGTGGGTGGACAGTTTCAAACAGTCCTGGATGGAATCCGGAATCTTATCTCAGCCAAAAAGAAAGCCCGCTCAAAGTCTCCACTTGTGCATTTGCAATTTCTTGTTTTCAAGCATAATGAGGGCCAGATCCACAATGTGTTAGAGCTCGGACGACAATTGGAAGTGGATCTTATTTCATTGAAAAGCGCACAGGTTTATTCAGATCAGCAAGCAGAGGTTTACCTCCCTGAGGATAAATCGTTCAGGCGCTATGATTTCAATGGCATGTCGCGGTGTATAAAAAGCACCTTGCCCAACTGGTGTAAATTTCTGTGGTATGGTGCAGTGCTCAATTGGGACGGATTCATTGCTCCTTGCTGTTTTGACAAGGATGGGGAATTTGTGTATGGGAACGCTTTTCAATCCCAATCCTCTTTCAAAGATGTGTGGGATGGAGACAAACGCCGGAAATTTCAAATCCAAATCATGCAGGATCGTGCCTTGTTTCCGATGTGCCGGAATTGTTTTGAGGGCATGCGACAATCGTATGTGAAGTATATTGCTCCATAGATTATTGTTGACGTTTCCTTAATTCCGGATCTGAACAAGGTAAGAGGTAAGTGGTGAGAGGTTAGTGACTGTTGGTGATTGGCCATCGGCCATTCTCGTAAACCTGTTATTTGTCAGATATAACCCGGTTTTCCAAGTTTTAAAAATGCAGACTGATTTTCCCACTCTTAAATTTTCATCTGAGTGCGTGTGAAGCAAAGAGTCACATTCTTTTGCATGATTATAGGGATGGGTATTCTATCCCACAGTGATTCTGTGGCTTCGGAATCCTCCCGAATAGAGCGATTGGGCAATGCGCTGATCGATGGTGTGATTCAGGCCAATTATCGTGAAATTCCTCTGAATGAAATTCTTCCTCTGACACATCTTGCCATTCCGAAAATATATCGAACACAATCCATTGGGCATCCCGCGTTATTATTCAGGCAATCGGAGGCGATGAGAATTCGGGATCGTCAATTCCGGACACCCTATTCGGATTGGGCAGATCAGATCCTGCGCAGTGCTGACACGAATCATCGGGACCCATCCTCTCCATTACTCACAGAATACGAACGCAGCTCCATGGCCAAGCGATCCGCGTTTGCTTATTTCCTAACTGGATCTGAGTCCAATTTGCAGGACGCAGCCACCGCGCTGTCCCACATTTCAGAACCCGATCCGGTTCGTTCGATTGAAGGAGGCACTTATTCCACAGGATGGGGAGACTGGATGCAGGCGGCGGATGCCTTGGCGCAATACGCCGTGACGCTGGATTTACTTTATGAACATTTGTCTTCCAGCCAAATTGCATCCATCGAAAGGAAGCTGGTTTCTCAAGCGAATCAGATTCACAGATATTTAATTCTTGTTCCCAAGAACAATCACGCGGCGGCAATTGGCGCGGGACTGGGCACGTTCGCTCTTGTGACCAGCCATGCCCGGGCACAGATGTGGCTTGACACAGCACTCGATCTGATCCGCGCGGCTCTGTCTCAGATTGAACCGGATGGCTCATATCGCGAAGGCGCTTATTATGCACGTTTTGTGGCTTCCCGGATATTTCCGTTTTTCCATTATTTACAAAACACATCGAATATCAATTTGTTTGCGCATAAGCGTGTGGGACGGCTTGTGCGATGGCTTGCGGATTTGGAACATGCCGATGGATCGGTTCCCGATTTTGACGACGCATTTCCCGAACGCTTTCTTTTTCTACCGATCGGTGTCGGATCGCTCGATGAGTCCGGCGAAGTTCGTGCGCGATTCGAGCTCCATGCCGACCGCTATAATCCTTCCGACCCAAACTGGATCGAGACCTATTGCGGATTTGATGATCATGTTCTGTCGATTACACCAAATCGAAACGGCGCCGTATTTTATCCGCATGGAGGCATGGCTATTTTTCGAAAGGATTCTGATCTCTACGGTCTGTTTCTGGGCGAACCCGGAAGGCCTTTTTTATCGGGTCATGATCATGCCGAACCGCTGGCGTTTACACTTCAGGCTTTCGGACAGAAATTTCTGATCGACGCGGGATATGGTCGTCAGGGTGTGAAATCCAATAACCGGGCATGGTTTGTGTCTGGTGAGGCACATAATATTCCGTTGATTAATGGACAAGGTCCCAATTTAAATCCGCTTGTTCGTGACGAATCCGGCGGACAGCTCTTAGATTATTTTGAGACTCCTGTGATTTCCAATGCCTCCGTATTGGCTGAATACCGGGCATCCCGGTTTCATCGGCAGGTGCGATTTGTGGGACAGCGATATTTTGTGGTCTCGGATCGGATTGACGCAGATCCGAACGCTCATGTAACCCTGCCTTGGCATGGATTGGGAACTTGTGAACAAGTGGAATCCAACAGCGTGATTTGGCGTTCTGATCAAGCTGCTCTGGAAGCCGAATTTCTCCATCCAGACGAACCCCCGTTTATATCTCTCCAGGAGGGTTTGCATACTCTTCCGGATCAAGAGGGCATACACACTGCCGCCACCGTGACTTTCTCCCAAGAGGCCACAAGAAAGATGATGACTGTTTTTCTGCCGCAAAAACCGGGTGAAGACGAATTGGAATCAATCTCTTTCCCGGTGCATTCAGACAGTCCAGCGCAGGCACGGCAGATCGTTTCAATCCAAAAAGGATGGACGGATTATTTAATCACAGCGGAAGGTGCGTGGGAATGCTCCGAACTTGCCAGCGATGCAGATGAAGCCGTGTTCCGTCCAATGCAAATGGATGAAGGATTCTTTTCCGGCACACATTTGACTTTCCTCAACATAAATGGTGAGAAGGTTTTTCAGTCCGATATACCTGTGGATTTAACACTGATATTCGATCCAGCCGGTTGGTATGGATTTTTAGATGTTGCACAATCCGGATTACTCATTCAGGATTCAATTAAAGTATTCTTGACATTGCCAACCGATCCAGGTATTGTCCTTCTGAATAAAAAAGACGCGCCTTATCAATGGAATGAAGGTGTCCTTTCCTTTTCCTTCTTGCAAGGCGGGATTCTTGAAATGGGTGTATTATCCGGACGGGTTCGCACTGATGAAGCGATTTATGAGAATCTGCCGATTTTGACACGGCTTGGCAATTTGCATGATCCGGATCCCATTATTCAAAATTTATCACAGGATGAACTTACTCAGCTTCGCAATGAAATCGTACAGGTGATGGGGCAATCCGCGATCCATGCGACAGATCAAAAGCTTGGATCCTCCGGCCGGACGGCTGACTTGTATGGTGTAACTTCAGGCATCATGAACAGCGTGTTTAATCAGACTGGCAAACCCGGATTCAATCTGCCTCAACAATTTTCATGGACTGAAGATATGGGCGGGCATTCCGTTCGTTATGATGAGGAGGGTGAATTTCGCGACGGACAGTTCAATGCCCGGCGCCATCGCGTGGCTGTGGAAGATCAGCTCTGGCTGATGCATGAAAATCTATTTGATTCACATCATCTGACGACGGTTGAAGTGAATCATTCCAATTATAATGTTCAAGGCACAGTGGAACAATGGAAAGATGATCATTCCGCACAGATGCGTTTAACCCGGATGCAAGAAAACGGCCGGACCTGGGTGGATATTTCAGGGAACAAGGAAACAGGGCACAAGGCGGGCATGATTGGATTTGTCACTTCACACTGGTCTGGTGAAACGGCCTTTTCCAGATCGGATTCACAGACACCTCTGGCGATGCGAACACAGGGCATGTTTCGATCCGCGCGATTTGCATCCACCCTTCGTATTATTACTGAAGAGATTGTAGGATTGACCAGTCTGAACTGGAGCCAGTCCTGGCGAGCTTTATCACAACTTCTAATTCACACAACTTTGGATAAAAGCTGGAATAAGCAAGAGAATCCAGCCCAATTCAGCTCCTCCTTATTTTGGAGCAGCAAATCGTTATATGCTTCGGTTCAATCCCGCTGGGATGAACAATCTTCTCCATCCGGATTCTGCAGCGGAGTTTATTATGTAGATAAATGGCGATTTGAGTCCCACGGTCGATATGGCACCATCCTGTCCGGTGATTTTGCGGTTTCTCATCGTTCACGAAAGTTATCCTGGGAGACGCGAATCCTGCAGGGAAAACGCGGATCAGTACAAACCTCGTGGCATGTGTCTCCGGCATGGTCCACACTGTTCCGGTTGTGCGGATCAATCCGAAATTCCGAGCTGGAGGAGAAGGCCTTCGGATTATATTATCGGCGGATATCCCGAATTGGAGGGGAGATCCGTTTCACTGAGGAGGACGGGGAGTCCTTGACTGGTATCACGGGTGTGGCCGGTTTTGGATTGGGTCAGCGGGAACGTCTGATTCTATATACTACTGGATTATGGGACAGGTTCGGTATATGGCACGCATATGAAATCATCCTAAGGCAATCTGGTCGCCTCGTCACGCCGGGGATATTAATCAATGGTGATGCAAGAGGCCGTGTGCGATGTGAAGGACATTTACTGTGGCAATTCTAATTTCAATCTTTTATATTGTGACATGCAGGTGTCAATTAATAATTGAGTTATGGAATAGCCAATGAAAATCCTGAAGAAAACACTCCTAACCACTATCTCCATCTGTATGTTATCCATACGGCTTTTCGCAATTGATGTTACGATTCAGAAATTAATAAATGATGTGAATCTTGATTCAATGATGCAATATGCACGTGAGTTAACGGGCGAAGTGAATGTGATTGTTGATGGAGAACAAGTGCAGATTCTTAGCCGAAACAGAAATTTTCCGGGAAATGAATTGGCGGCAGACTATATACGGCAATGTTTTGAAGAGTGGGGATATACAGTTGTGTTACAGGATTACAGTACCACAGGTCGCAATGTAATCGCGACACTTCCTGGAAGCGTAGACACGAATAAGGTGATCATCTTGTGTGCCCATTATGACAGCATGCCGCAAGCAGCAGTTGCGCCAGGTGCGGATGACAACGCCTCGGGAGTAGTGGCTGTGCTTGAGGCTGCCCGGATTCTCACAAATTGGACATGCGATTATTCAATTGTCTTCGCATTGTGGGATGAGGAAGAATACGGGTATTGGGGAAGCCAGGCCTATATGCAAAGTTTTCCCATTGATCAAAAGGAGATTGTCTCAGTAATCAATCTGGATATGATTGCCTGGGATTCAGATGATGATAATGTAGTACTGGTCGGCACAGGAGGGAAAGGTTCTTCAAAAATAATTTCAGATATTGCTCAGGATGTGAATCTGGAGTATAAGATTGGGTTGGCTCTAACCGAGACATCGATTCGCATTAATAGTGATCAAACGACCTTTCATGACGCAGATCAAACGGCGATCGGTTTACATGAAAACTTTTTTGGCGATACCAATGACTTTTATCATGAGCCAGAGGATGTGATTACACATTTCAATGCTGATTATTTTCAGAAAATAACCCAGCTGATGGTCGGCATTGCAGGTGTTATAGCCGGGCTTGAACCCGACTCCACTGTGGATGAACCGATTGCTGAGGTGAACACATTCCAGCTTGAATCGAACTATCCCAATCCCTTCAATAGCATGACTACGATTCCTGTTTCGCTCCAGGAGTCCGGTCCAATAAAAATTGAAGTCTATGATCTGCTTGGCCGGGTTGTGTCCGTCCTGGCAGATGGCGCATACGAAGCCGGGCCGCATATTTTTTCCTTTAACGCCAGTGGATTGCCTTCTGGCGTGTATACATGCCGGGTGATCACCGACACTTTCCATGGTTCACAAAAGATGTTGCTGTTGAAGTGATTTCAGATTCCTGAAAAATTATCAACACTGTGGACTTTTCCCGATTTCAAATCCTTTGTTGGAGTTCCTCCTAATTCGGTCACCAAGTTCAGAGTAAATTTTTAAGTATAAAAAATCTTCTTGAAATTTCCGCTTTCCTTGTCTATCTTTCCGCTATTCTGTAGCTTATGTTTCTCATCGTTTGGTTTTTATCCCATTTAAAAGTTGGAGGGATTGGATATGTCACAAGATCCTGCTTTAACGGAAAAACGTTTGAATGCACTGTGGGCCGATCCGCGATATCCTGTACTGAAACCGCAAAATCAATCCATTGTCATGATGAGCGATATGCATTTTGGCGACGGGAGTGCAGCGGATGATTTCCATATCAATGAGAATGCTTTGTGTGAGGCGCTCAGATTCTACGCGAAAAACGGATACAGTTTGATTCTTCTGGGTGATATTGAAGAGTTCTGGCAATTTGATCTTGATGAGGTGTGCAAACGCTACAATGAATCGGTCTATAAAGCCATGCGCGCGTTTGGTGACGACCGTATTGTGCGCGTGTTTGGAAATCATGATCAGGATTGGGAAGCTCCATCGGATCCGGGCAAGAACAATCCGCCGGTTACAGTGGCTGCATCCGAAGCGATAAAATTTGAGGACTCTAATGGACGCCCCTGTGCACTGCTTGTACATGGCCACCAGGGCAGCCTGGACGCGGACAAATGCAAATGGTTCAGCAGGTTTGTGGTCCGTCTGTATAGATATGTTGAGCCGGTTGCCAGGAAGTTTGGGTTCAAAGTAACGGGTAAAATGCTCAAGGCCAGTATTGTGAAGGATTATGAACACATCCTCTATGGCTGGGCGAAAAAGCACCGTGTCATCCTATTATGCGGACATTCACATCGTGCGATATTTGCCTCCGAATCATATTATGATCGACTGAGAAAAAAGCTAAAATTCACAAAAAGTGATGATGAACGAGAGAGCATCAACCTTGCGATAAAGAAGGAGCAAAAGAACAAGCGGGACATTCTAACTATCGATCCATCCGGCGATCCATTACCCTGTTATTTCAATACTGGCTGCGGGATTTACTCTGATGGTCTAACCACGCTTGAGATTGAGAACGATACCATTCGCCTCATCAAATGGGAATGTGAAGAAACTAATCCGAGACGTAAGGTGTATCAGTCTGGAAAATGGAGTGAGATTGTGGAGGAGGTGAAGGGGTAGGTGCGAGAGGATTGAGGCGGGAGACAGTAAAGGGGAAACAATAAAAAAGCCCTCCGGAAAATGGAGGGCTTTTTTTATCTGAATCTATTACAATGACCACCCTTCCTGAAAATCGGGTTGTACGTAGGCATTGGCTTCGTTGTGGTTGGTCACTTGCATGGATTTCGTATCCCACTCCAGTTTCTGTTGCGGGAAACGAACCGCCAGATTGCCGAGTAAAACAGTCTCAGTTAGCGGTCCAGCAATGCCAAAATGAGATGAGGCATTCTGTCCGGTTTTACAGGCTTGCACCCAATTCTCTTCGTGCGATGTTGTGATTCGCGGGAGGGTTTTCTCGGGCCGCTCATAGCTCTGCATGAAGGTTTCAGGAATTAAACGCGTGCTTCCATCGCCGCTCATGAGCTTGCCTTTATCTCCCACAAATAGCAATCCACTCTCAGGCATACGACGCTCTGGTTCCAGTTCATCCGGGCGGGGCGGGAAAAGACCTCCATCATACCATGTCAGTTTCAAAGCTGGTCGTCCGTTTTTCTCAGGAAATTGAAAATGCACGATGGATGTATGGGGAAAGGTCTCGAAATTTTCCAATTTTTCCCAAATGTTATCCGGATTCACGATCATGGCCACACTGGCTTCCACACTGGTTGGATCCTGTAAATCCAGTGCAGCAAAGGCGGAATCTATGATGTGACATCCCATATCACCAAGTGCGCCTGTGCCAAAATCCCACCAGCCGCGCCATTGGAACGGATGATAGATTGGATTGTATCCACGTTCTTTCACAGGACCCAGATAGAGATCCCAATTTAATGTTTCGGGAACAGGTTGTGTTTCGGGTCGTTTGGCAATGCCCTGAGGCCAAACAGGTCGGTTGGTCCATGCATGTACTTCCTGAACTGTGCCGATCGCGCCATCCCAAATCCACTCGCAAATCAGGCGAAGGTCTTCACCGCTATGCCCTTGATTGCCCATTTGTGTGACCACATTATATTTCTTGGCGGCATCTGTAAGCGCCCGCGCTTCAGAAACCAATCGGGTGAGCGGCTTTTGTGTGTAGACATGCAATCCTGATTGCATGGCAGCCAATGTAACGACTGTATGCATATGATCGGGTGTGGCCACAACCACACCATCGATATTCCTTTGCTTATCCAGCATGACTCGATAGTCATGATAACGTTTTGCTCCAGGATATTTCAAATAGATTTTTGAAGCATAATCATCATCCACATCGCAGAGTGCGACGATGTTCTCTCCCTCCAGAGCACTGAGATTGGTAGCGCCCATGCCGCCGATACCCACGCAAGCAATGTTCATTTTGTCGCTAGGCGCAGTGTACCCCGGACCTCCAAGTACATGTCGTGGCACAATGGTTAGTGCTGCTGCAGCTGTCAGCCCTCCCAGGAACTGACGTCTTGATAAAGATTGATCTGCCTTGTCTTGATTTTTCAAAGATGTGCCTCCCTTTGTGCTTCAATGTGATATTTCTCAATTTAAAAAGATGTATGAAAAAGTCAAGCGGGGAAATGTCGGACTGTGATTAAATAATTCTTAAAAGGAGGCCTTTCAGGTAATGTCCCTCAGAATGTGCGAGTAGCACTGGATGATCGGGCCCGGGACCCAATGGCTGAAGTAGTTGAACAGATTTTCCTGCATCAGCGGCTGCATTGAGGATGATTTTATGGAACATTTCATCCGAAAGCGGATTGGAACAGGAAAAAGTCATGAGCAATCCGCCTGATTGGAGACGCAGCATGGCCTGTCGGTTGATCTCATTATAACCACGAGATGCGCGTTGCACATCCCTGTGCGATTTGGCGAAGGCGGGCGGATCGAGTATGATCAGGTCAAATGTTTCCTCCGCATTTTTCAGATAATCAAACACATCCCCTGTGATCACCGGATGGATGTTCGACGAGAATCCGTTCGATTCCAAATTACGAACCGCTGTTTCATTGGCCGTTTTAGAGGATTCCAGAGAGACAACTTGATTTGCCCCTCCTGCCGCACCGTAAATCGAAAAACCTCCAGTATAGGAAAAACAATTCAGCACCCGCAATCCCTGACTAACCTCACGGCATATCTGACGGTTTGGGCGTTGATCAAGGAAGAATCCCGTTTTCTGGCCGGATACGATATCCACTTCGAACTTTAGTCCATTCTCCAGAATGATCAACGGGTCTATGGATTGCGGTTCTTTGAGCCATCCACTTCGATCTTGCAGGCCCTCTCTGCGGCGTGAGCGGCTGTCGCTGCGTTCGTATATTGCTGAGGGAGATACGACCTCAATCAGGATATCAAGAATCATGTCACGGAAGGATTCCATGCCTGCAGTTTGAAAAGAGATTGCAAGGGAGTCATGATATTGATCCACGATCAGGCCGGGCATGCCATCGCCCTCTGCATTGATCAGGCGGAATGCATTTGTGTCCGATGAGACGACTCGTTTCCGCATTTGAACAGCGGACTGAATCGGGTTCCTCCAAAAATTCTGATTGACTGGTTGATCACAAGTTCGGGAGATCATGCGAATTGTGATATCAGATTTTGAATTGAAAAACCCCAATCCCAAATCCTGATTATCATATGAGCGCACCTGCACAACCGTTCCTGGCTGAATATCCACATCTAAATTCGCAATGGCTCCTGAAAAGATCCAGGGATGGCCTTTGAGTATTGCATACTCACGATTTCGTTTTAGTGTGAGGATCGGATAGGAGGGATGCATCCATTCACCTTTATCGGATATGAAAAATGGAAGCCTCCGGCATACACAGGAGGCTTTTCCAAAATTACGTTTAGATTATGTAATTACTTGCTTGCCCAGAATCCGTGTTTGTTGCAGAATTCACGCGCCACAAGGCCGGTCACGGATTCATCCACGAGAAACGTGGCTTCAGCTACAGTATCGTTTTCATTGAAGTCGTGACGGTAGACTTTATCCCCAGCGAGGAGCTCCACAAAAAGGATGTAATGCTCAGGTGTCATGGGATGGGCCACTTCGCCCACCTTGATGGTGACTTTATTTCCGCTTCTCTCGATTACAGGGACATGCTTTTCAGTGGCTGCATCCGTTGTATTGGGGTTCAGCTTCACCATGGTGTGACCGCAACAGGTAATATCGGGCTGGCCGTTCCAGAGTGATTCTACAAGGTTTCCGCAATGTTCGCAACGATAAACTGCTTTTTTCTCAATCATGATTCCTCCTTATTCTATCATTGAGTGCAATATAACTAAAATCCGGACTATGCAAAATAGTTATTTATAAAAATGTGCTCTGTCTATCCCAAGTGTCCAAATTTAAGTTTAAATTTGCATGTAAAACGGTGTCAATGTTGTTATGTTCCCAATGCACAGATACTGATTTGATGTCAAGTCACATCATTTCACATAAATTGCTTGCATTTTTGTCCGCAATTGCATATTTTACAACACGATGATAGTGATTCTTGGTGGAGAAAAAGGCGGGACTGGAAAAACCACACTCGCGACCAATTTGGCGGCGCTCCGGGTAATCCGGGGGCATGATGTCCTTTTAATTGATACGGATAAGCAGGAAAGCGCTAATTTCTGGTCCCTGACTCGAAATGATAGTCCCAGAGAGAACAAGCCGATTGTGACGGCGCTCAAGTTGGGTGGTAGTGTACTGAGGCTCGGACAGTCTCCGTATCAGGTATATGAAGATATAATTATTGACGCGGGCGGTCGTAACAGTGTGGAGTTGCGCGCAACCATGACCATAGCAGATTCCCTGTTCATTCCCATCCAGCCTTCACAATTTGATATATGGACATTGCAACGCATGAATGATCTGGTGCATGAGGCGCGGAGGGTGAATCCCAAACTCAAGGCATCTGTGATCATCAATCGCGCTTCAAGTAATCCCATCGTAACCGAGACAGAGGAAACAATACAGATCCTCAAAGAATATCAACAACTTGCTTTCTCCGGCCTTGTAATTCGTGATCGAATTGCTTATAAACGAGCCGCAGCTCAGGGATTGAGTGTCGAAGAAGTACAGCCGCCAGATTCACGGGCTGTTGATGAGATGGATCGCTTATATCAGGAGGTTTATAATGGAAGAGCGTAATCTGAAAAGCAAGCCGCCTGTTCCTAAAACATGTGAAGAACTTGAAGCTGCCAGGCAACGGTTTATTGTGGGTGAAGATGTGGTTGAAGATACTCCAGAAAAGATCAAGGATGAAGTTTATCCATGGGAAGCTCCTTATGTGCGTGAGGATGTCAAGAAATTATTCAGTCTCCGATTGTCTGAACCGGATATGCTTAAGCTACAATTTATCAATAAAAAGACCGGTAAGTCGATGCATCAATTTATTATGGAAGCAGTGCTTCCTGCAATTGAGGCGGAGATTGAGCGGTTGACAGGCAAAGAAAATAGTGATTAAAAACACAATTTCGCATGAATTGATTAAATACTTGTAATTATTCTATTAGAAAATGACTCAGGCAGATTATAACTTCAATGTACTCTAATTGATCCCCTAACCGGGAGTATTGTACATGATTGGAAAGATACTCTCACATTATAAAATACTTGATAAATTGGGTCAGGGAGGTATGGGAGAAGTCTATCTCGCTGAGGACCAAAAACTGCACCGACGAGTCGCAATAAAATTATTATCTCCAGTTTTTATTCTTGATTTAGAAGCTAAACAACGATTCATTCAAGAAGCTCAAGCCGCAGCAAAACTCAATCATCCCAACATATGTACGATTCATGAAATAGACGAAGTGGATGACCATCTCTTTATTGTTATGGAGTACATCCAGGGGCAAACTTTACAGGATAAAATAAAATCTGCTTCCCTTCCTATCGATGAGATAATCCGGATTGGAACTCAAATCTGCGCTGGATTGCAGGAAGCGCATCAGCATGGTATCATCCACCGTGATGTAAAGAGCGCAAATATCATGATCACGAGTGATGGTCAGGTCAAGATAATGGATTTTGGACTGGCCAGGTCATTAGGGCAGACCCGTCTTACCAAAGAGAGTACCAGCATTGGGACGGTTGCATACATGTCCTTTGAACAGGCATCCGGTAATGAGGTTGATCATCGCACTGATATCTGGTCATTGGGCGTCATCCTGTATGAAATGATCACAGGGAAACTGCCATTCCCCGGTGAAGTGGATCAGGTCATCATCTATTCCATTTTAAATAAAGAGCCATCGTCCATTACTGATACAAATCAGAAAATTCCGAAACCACTGGAGCATATCATAAGCAGGGCATTGGAAAAGGATCCGAAAGAACGGTATCAGCATACGACAGATTTGAAGAAAGATCTGGAACAAATAAATAAAGATGTTTCGGCTTTCCGGTTTTCCCGAAACCGAAGAGGAGTGAGGGCGTTCCTTAACTGGCGAAGTATTGTGGGTAAGTGGCTTATCCTTATCATTATCATAGTGTATGGTTTGCACTTTTTTATCCATCGCGATCACGATATCCATTCAATCGCTGTCCTTCCATTGGAAAATCTATCCGGAAATCCTGATCAAGTTTATTTTGTAGAAGGCATGCAGGATGCTTTAATTACTCAATTGTCTCAAATAAGTGCTTTGCGTGTTATATCCAAAACATCTACTATGCAATTTGATGAAACAAGGATGACTATCCCTGAGATTGCGCATATACTTAACGTTGATGCGGTACTTGAAGGTTCCGTTTTACGTGAAGAAAATCAGGTTCGAATTACAGCACAGCTTATATACGGTTCAACAGACGAACATCTCTGGGCTAAAAGTTTTGATCGTGACTTGCTTCACACTTTACCTTTGATCAGTGAGATCGCCAGATTAATTGTCGATGAGATTAATATTGCTGTCGATCCCCATGAATTAAAACGCTTAGAAAAAGCAGAACCTGTGGATATAAAAGTTCATGAACTTGTTCTTCAGGGCCGTTATTATCTTGATCGTTTTCAGTTTGATCAAAGTCTCAAATACTATCAACAAGCAATCGATCTAGATGAAGAATTTGCCCCCGCTTACGTCGGCATGTCTGCATCCTATCTCGTCATGGGATTCTTTGGACGGGCACCAGCATCTGATATGATTCCAAAAGCCCGCGAATATGCAATTAAAGCAATGGCCCTTGATGACAATATTCCTGGAGCGTACACAACTCTTGGCTACATCCAGATGTATTATGATTGGGATTGGGAATCGGCCCGAAAAAACTTATTGAAGGCTCTGGAACTCAATCCCAATGATGCTCTCATCCGGCATGCTTATGCTGATTACTTGATGATCATGGGTGATTTAGAAGGAAGTCTGAAACAAGTAGAAATTGGTCATTTATACGATCCGCTCTCTGATATGGTGAGCACAATTTTAGATTTTCATCGAATTCTCTGCCGTCAATATGATGAGGTTATTGAAGGCGGCAGGAAAGCTATTGCAAATAATCCAGATGTGATAGAGTATCTTTCGAATTACCGAGAGGCTTTGTGGCTTAATGGATTGTACGAAGAGGCATTAAACGCATATAAAAAATCATGGGGAAAAGACAAAGAACTTTTGAATGCTATAGAAAAAGGGTATTCAGAGTTGGGTTATCAAGGTGTACCTTATTATCTTGCTGAAGCACTATCTAAACGGGTTCCCAAGTTCAATGATTATATGGCCATAGCCCGGCTTTATGCTCATGCAGGCAAAATGGATTCTGCTCTGGTCTGGCTTGAGACAGCTTATCAGTTCCGCCAGCCATATATTTTACATATAAAAGCCATGCCAGCATTTGATGAATTACATACCCATCCTAGATTTCAGGATTTACTCCATCGAATAGGATTCCCTGAAAATGATGAACAATAGTGAGAGAAACATATAATGAAAGACGCCCATTCAATTGAATTGGAATCGATTATTGAGCTAGCCACACTTTTAGCTCAGCAAAACGACTTTCAGGAAATTCTTCGTCTCACAACAAAAAAAGCCGCGGATATGATGAAGGCTGAGTCGGCTTCCATTCTGATGATTAATCCGCAGACGCGGCATACGATAAAAACAATCCACAGGGAGGGGCAAAACGCTGACGAACAAATGACTCATTTCATCCATACCAATATCAGTGGATGGGTGATTGACAATAAATCTTCCTTTATCACTCCGAATCTTCTGAAAGACAAACGGTTTCGTAGAGAACTTTTCAAGAAATCTTCCATTCACTCCGTTGTTTGCGTTCCCTTAAAAACGGAGTGCATCATTATTGGAACTCTCTTGCTGATCTCCGAGGATGAATCGGTTTTTTCAGATGAAAATCTGACAAATCTGGAAAAGTTGGCTGCGATTGTCTCGCCATTCTTGAGAAATGTACAGCGTATTGAACAATATTTTACTTCACCAATATTGAGAGAAAACCTTCGAAGTAAATATGAAGCCCATGGTTTGCTGGGTAAGAGCAAGGAATTTATTGAACTTCTCCACAGTATCGAAGCCGCAGCACATTGTGATGTGCGAGTGCTTCTGGAGGGGAAAAGCGGCACTGGCAAGGAACTCATTGCCAAAGCCATACATCAATCAAGCGACAGATTCAGCTGTCCATTCATAACGATTGATTGCGGTGCGATTCCCGAACATTTGATGGAAAGCGAATTGTTCGGCCATATGAAAGGCGCGTTCACTGGTGCAGCAACTACCCGTAAAGGATTGTTTGAAGAAGCACACACCGGCACTCTGTTTATGGATGAAATTACCAACCTTCCGATTGATCTGCAAGCTAAACTACTCCGCGTCCTGCAGGAAGGTGAGATTCGCCCTCTTGGTAGCAATACAACACGCAAAGTTAATGTCCGTGTGATCACCGCTGCAAGTAGCTCATTGAAAGAAATGGTGCAGGACAAGCAGTTCAGGGAAGATCTGTTCTATCGCCTCATGGTGTATCCCATTCACATCCCTTCATTGGAAGAAAGAAGCGAAGACATTCCTTTACTGGCCACCCATTTCATGCGCATCTTCTCAAAACAGCAGAATAAAGAAATTGAAAATTTCCATGAAGAGGTGATCGATTTCATGAAAGCGCATTCCTGGCCTGGAAACATCCGGGAGTTGGAAAATTTTGTGGAACGCATGGTGACTTTGGTACCAAAGGGAAAGAAACAAATTGATATTAAACTCATTCCCCCGGAATTCAAGAAAGAAATAGAAGAGTTAAGACAATCCACGGAATTAAACAAACCATTGAACGAAAGCTTGGCCGATTATGAGGAAACACTCATCCGGCAGGCGCTTGGAGACAATAACTGGAACCAGTCAAAAGCCGCACGTGCGCTTGGAATTTCAGAACAAACCATCCGATACAAGATGCAGAAGCTGGGCATTGAGAAGTCCTGAGATTATTAGCGAACCTAAAGCCTTAAAAAACAACTCACGTATTATTGTCCGCAGATATTTTCAAAAAACACCTCCCTTTTTCACTTAATTTAAAAATTATCCCAACATCCTTAAGTCAAAGTTATTATTGTGATTAAATCCTGCCAATTTAGTTTGGCATTTTTTTTGAGTATACTCCAACTATTCCATCTAATAAACGAATAGTACGGAGGGTAGTCATGTATCAATCCAAATTAGTGCGATATTTTCTGGTATTACTCATGGGTTTTATTGGCACCCATGGATATGCTCAAACAGATATTTCTGAAGGAGAGGTATCCGGGACATGGAGTCTGGTCAATTCACCCTATTCCATTAATGGTGAGATAACCATCCCCAATGACTCCACATTGATCATCGAGCCGGGTGTACAGATCGTTTTTACAGGGAATTACAAATTCAAAGTGCAGGGAAGGCTGCTTGCAATCGGTACTGAACAGGACAGTATCTTTTTTACAGCGCAGGATAATGAAGCGGGCTGGCATGGGATAAAAGTGAGAAATATTTCCAGTTCAAACGACAGTACGATTTTTGAACATTGTATATTCCAATACGGAAAAGCAAATACCAGTAGTGGAATAGAGAATAGAGCCGGAGGAGCCATCAGTACGAATATAAATATGCTTAGAATCTCACACTGCCTGTTCCAGAATAACATGACTTTTTCTACTAATATATTAGAAAGTGCGGGTGGAGCAATTGCCATTGGTGGAGGAGGTCCTATAATTGAAGATAGTGAATTTAGAGAAAATGAAAGTGTATATGGTGCAGCAATGGTAATTAATGGTAGCTCAACAGATCCTCTTATCCGCAACAATCATTTCCATGATAATAATGGCCATGGTTTACTTAATATTGGTGGTGGTGCATCCCCAATACTTATAAACAATTTAATTGAACACAACCACTCTACTGTGCATGGTATTTTACATTTTGCTGACGCTGGTGGGAGGGCTGTACTCATAAACAACACCATCGTAAACAATACGTGCAGTGGTCAGGGAGGCGCGATATTTGTAAATCATGGAAAAACGCCGTTGTTTATCAACAATATTATCGTTGGTAACAGTCCTGCACAGGTAAGACTTGAAACCGCATCCGGGCTGGATTTTTACAATTGTCTGATTGAAGGTGGAGAGAGCGGATTTTCAGGTGCCTCCTTTACGGGTACGTATCAGGATTGCTTGGATTCAGATCCATTATTTATTGATGAGGCCAATGATGATTATCATCTTTCGGATTCATCTCCCTGTATAAGCGCCGCTGCAGATTCTATTCAATTGGGGTTGAAATGGTATTATGCTCCTTCCATGGATTTTGAAGATAATCCAAGACCTAATCCTGCCGGATCGGTGCCAGATATTGGCGCGTTTGAAAATGAGCTCGGTGATCCTGCGACCCATGTAGATGAGGATTCGAATCAACTTCCACAGACGTGTGAACTTATGCAGAATTACCCCAATCCGTTTAATCCTGAGACAATCATTCCATTTCAGGTGAATCAAACGGGCCGCATTGTTTTGAAGGTTTTTGATGTGTTGGGCCGAGAGATCCAGACTTTGGTGGATGATACTTTTCAACAGGGTCACTATCAGGCCTCGTTTCAAGCGGATAATCTTCCCACAGGGATATATTTTTACAGCATGAATTCCCAAACAAAGTCAGAAGTCAGAAAAATGATGTTAGTGAGATAATGAGATAAAATAAACGAGAGTATAATAGTATCCAATTATTCAAATATACTCTATGCACATTCATCCAGTCATTGAACATTGTGATACTATAACTATTAAAGTAAACATGATCTGGTATATTTAATCAAAATGTGTTGCTCAATTATGAATTTGATATTTCTGCACAAATATACTGAATTTCTTACTTGCAATTCTAATTTTAGTATAGTATAATCAAAATAGAAGTTTGTCTACCTCAGTAGAAGAATCCTGTCATTCGAATACTTGAACGAAATTCGAACTCTATTTGATAAAATTTGAGCAGGGGGCAACATGAAGCTGAATAATTCATCTGTCGCATTCTTTACAATATTTATATTGATTCTGGGCCTATCAATTTCTGCCTTAGCACAGGATTACCTATCCGGGCGTGTTTATATCGGAAACAAGTGGGATGAAACAACACCCAAGTCAGGCGTGACGCTCACATTGTATGGATCAGGTAATGCAGGATCATTGGGATCGCAAATCGATCAGACAACAACAAATGGAACCGGGTGGTATCAACTCCAGGCTTATTCAGGGTATGAATATTATACCATTGTTGAGACGGTTCCCTCCGGATATACTTCGGCAGCTGCTGCATCGGTGGATGGAACGGTTCTGACACCAACTCAGATACGATATTCCGTTGTTAGCGAGCCTCTTTCAGATCAAACCCTCACCGGAAACAAGTTTTGGATCAAGTTACTTGCTCCTGAAATCAATATTCAGGGATCAGGTACGGATATCCCGGATGGAGATACCACACCTTCCACTTCAGATGGCACAGATTTTGGCAGTGCTGATGTTGCCAGTGGAACGGTGGTTAAGAATTATACCGTTCAAAATACAGGAACTACTAATCTCACCATCGGAACGATTACAATCTCCGGCACCCATTCCGCTGATTTCTCAGTCACTACAACACCATCCAGTTCGATCAGTTCAGGTGGTTCATCCACGCTGGGAATCACATTCAATCCTTCGGCTACCGGTTTGCGGCAGGCAACCGTGTCCATCCCGAACAATGATTCGAATGAAAATCCCTACACATTCGCGATACAGGGGACAGGAACCTCCGCACCGGCAAACAACCCGCCGGTCGCTGACGCCAATGGACCTTATACAGGGACCGTCGGGCAATCCATCACATTGGATGGTTCCGCGAGTTATGATCCTGATTCAGGTGACAGTATTGTGAGTTATGAATGGGACCTCGACAATGATGGGCAATACGATGACGCTACGGGTGTAACGGTTCAGAATACCTGGTATAGCGTGTACAGTGGAACAATTGGTCTTCGAGTGACGGATTCATTCGGAGAAACAGATACGGATAATACGATTGTGACAATAACAACAGTAGGAGAGTGCCAGGCGGCTTTTGATGCAAGTCCGGGGAATGGTTGCGCTCCACTCACTGTCAATTTTGCGGATCTATCAGCTAATCCCCAGACTTGGTATTGGATGTTTCCAGGAGGTAGTCCGACAACGAGTACACAACAACATCCAACAGTTATATATCAAAGTCCCGGTTCTTATGGCGTTTTTCTAAAAATAACGTGTGAATATGGCTATGTTGATTCGATATTTGTCGCTGATTACATACTCGTTAGTCAATGTGATCAGGAAATGGATTTCGGTGATGCACCGGATAGCCTGGAAAGCCCGGCCTACCCGACGCTGCTGGCTAATAATGGGGCTCGGCACATCATAAAACCCAACTACTATCTCGGCTCCAGCATTGATGCGGAATCTGATGGGTGGAGTACACCTCTGTCAGATGGAGATGATACAAATCCTTCGGGAGGAATTGATGATGAAGACGGCGTCACGATGTCCCCATTTATCGCTCCCGGGCAAGCTGTACCGATCACGGTTGTCGCATCTGATTCGGGTGTAATTAATGCCTGGCTCGATTTCAATATCGATGGTGACTGGGCTGATGCCGGTGAACATTTTATTGCTGCGCAACCGGTTGTTCCGGGCACTAATGCATTCACGCTTAATGTCCCGGCTGGGGCAAGCCTTGGACTGACGCATGCTCGTTTCCGCTTCAGTTCGGTACGGCAACTGAGCTATAATGGGCAGGCTCCGGATGGCGAAGTGGAAGATTATGTGGTAAAAATAAATGAGCCGGGGGATGGATCGGTCATTATTATTAAAGATGCAACTCCAAAAGATGATACACCATTCCAATTTAATTGGTATTATAGAATTCATTATCCTAATATGTATATATCCGTGAGTGGGCCTTTTACCTTGATGGATCCATCAAATAATAGCTGGACCATCCTTAATCCTGGCGATTTAGACACTCTTCTTGTTTCAGAAAACACACCAAACGGTTGGACACTTCAATCCATTAATATAATAGGAGATGCAGACAATGGTTCTGTAATTAATGGAAGTGATGTATCAGTGGATTTTGATCCGGGTGAAAATATTGTCATCACGTTTAAAAATATTAAAACAGGTGTTGATGATCAATACGATTTCGGTGATGCTCCTGCTTCCTATTTGGCTTACCCCCAGCCTCGCTATTGTAGTGTCAATCAATCTTTCAAGATGGGGCAATTGATCGATTCAGAATCAGCCGCCCAGCCCGACGCCCATGCTTTGGGGGATGATCAGAACGGCCAGGATGACGAAGACGGCATCAAGATACTGAGTCCGCTGTTTCCGGGGCAAACAGGCCAGATTGAAATAGATCTCACACACTCGGTCATGCCTGATCCGCCGGTGGCCTGGATGTACATCGATTTTAACGGAAACGGAGATTGGAATGACACAGGAGAGCAATTTTCAGGAATCTCACTGACTCAGGGAATTAAGAATAGTGTGTCGGTTCAGGTGCCTGCCAATGCACAGCCTGGGATGACCTTTGCGAGATTCCAGATAGTCGACTCGGGTCCCGTTCCGCCAAACGGAAGCCCCTATGGAGAAATCGAGGATCATGAGGTTATAATTATTGACAGTACCGAATTCGAAGGATATGATTTCGGAGATGCGCCGTCGCCGTATCCTACATTGCATGCGGATAATGGTGCCTATCATTTAATCGATTCAAATTATAAATTCGGTGCTTCTGTGGATGCAGAGACGGACGGTCAACCGGATGCCAATGCACTTGGAGATGATAACGATGGAAATGATGATGAAGAGGGTACACCAATAATCAATGCCGGCAGCATATTAACTGGTCCATCCGATCTGATAATCGGCGCGTACCAAAGCAGAACAATGGGCCTATCCATCGATATGAATCAGGACAACAGCTGGAATAATGAATCATTTAATTTTACAATTTACAATGACTCCCCATTTAGTGCGACTGTTCAGTTGGGTCTCATAACATTCAATCTTCCAATTACCCAGGGGATTATTAATGTCCGCTGGCGTCTTTACGGAGATTCAACCTATGCCAATCCGCCTCGGGCAACTGGGTATGGCGGACCTGGTGAAGTGGAGGATTATCAGTGGGTGTACACCGGATCTGAAGATATCACCTATGATTACGGAGACGCGCCGTCTCAATATCCGGTTAAACTTATCACGGGTCCCATTCCCGATGACGGGGGAAGGCATCCCATTGTCCAGGGTGTTTCTTTGGGTTCCGATGTGGACGCTGAATCAGACGGTCAGCCAGACTCAAACGCTTTGGGAGATGACAACAACGGCAATGATGATGAGGATGGTGTTGTGTATAATTCCCAGCCCATGGCAGGACTGGTCGGGACTGTGAGTGTCACAGTCTCCACAGCAGGATATTTGAACGCTTATATCGATCTGAATCAAGACGGGGATTGGGATGATACGGGTGAGTGGGTGATTCAGCAAACACCAGTCGTTGCGGGAGTAAATGGCTTGTCCTATTTGGTTCCGGGAACCGCGAACACGGGAGATACCTTTATGCGGTTCCGGTTCTCTACGAACCAACTTTATGTCTCTCTGCAAAATCCAAAGAGACATCTGGCAAAAGATGGCGAAGTGGAGGATTACAAAATCACCATCCATGAATACCCGGAAGATGAGCTGGATTATGGAGACGCGCCGCTTAATTATCCGGAAGCGAATCATATCATTAAAGATCAGAGTTATCTCGGAAAGCTCGGAGACGGGCCGGATGTGGAAACCGGCATGCAGCGCACTCCCGCAGGTTTGGGTGATGATCAGGATGGCAACGATGATGAGAACGGCTTGATTCTATTGACAGATCTGGTCCCAGGTCAAACCGCGTTGATCGGGCATTATTTTACGATTATCGGCTCGGATGGATATTCCATTTGCGCGTGGATCGACTGGAATGGCGATCAGGATTGGGATGACACGGGCGAGGCCCTGGCATTGAGTGATGGTAAACTACCACTTGGAACCTACGCGACAACCTGGACCGTTCAGGTACCGGCCGGTGCTCAAGTCGGGAATACATTTGCACGTTTTCGTATTGTGCATGGTGAAGGCATTCAGATGTCGCCATCAGGTTCCGATTGTTACGGCGAAATCTGTGATTATGAGGTTGAGATCAAGCCTGAAGGCCCTGAACATCCACCGGGTGGAACAATATACGGCGCTAAATGGAATGATATGAATGGCAACTCCATGTGGGATATGAATGAACCACCCATTCAAGGTTGGACCATATGGCTGGATGCCAATCAGAATGGTGTTGAGGACGCAGGCGATGCCTATGAGCAAACGGATGCGTCGGGACAATTTCTATTTAACGGATTGGCCACTGGGAACTATATGGTTGGCGAAGAGATACAGACCGGCTGGATGCAGACATGGCCCGGAGGTGGAGGAACCCATACAGTGACGGCAGATCCAACACAGCCAAGTGCAGGAGTACTTTTCGGCAATCGTCTGGAAGGAGAAGATCCGGGGATTGGCGCTCTGAAGTGGAGCCAGCCGCCTCTCTATGATCCGATGAGTGAAGATACCACTGTTTATTGGGGCTGGCATGAACCGTCCAATTTGCTGGAATCCTATGTGGCAGATGACTGGTTCTGCTTTGATCCACGGCCTGTAACCTGGGTGCGCTGGTGGGGCACGTACACAGACTGGGATTCCCTGCATACTCCTTTGGAAGCGCCCGATGCGTTCCATATCGGGATCTGGTCCGATACCGTATCTGTAACCGATGAGGGGCCGAACATCAGCCGACCTCAGCGTCTTATACATGAGTGGATCGTCAGTCGGGGACAGGTGCAGGAAACACCGGAAAAGATGCATTTCTTCCCAGAACGGCCGGAACCCCCCTGGACGTGTTATCAATATACCTATCATATTCCGAATGACACTATTTTCTACCAGGATGGGGATTCCACCTCATACTGGCTTCATGTAGCAGCAGTTTACGACACGATTCCTCACGAGCATCAATGGGGTTGGCTCTCGCGTGAACATCATTTCAAGAATGATGCGCATCGTATTTGGCTGCCGCCGGAACCGAGACCAGGCGATAAGTATCTGGCTGGTGAAAACATGGAACATAACTGGGATATGGCCTTTATCCTCGGCACGGTCGAGATATATCCTGAATATGATTTCGGGGATGCTCCTGATATTGCATATGGCACGACCATTGAGAGCAATGGTCCCTATCATCTCCTTGGCAAAGATGTGTTCCTCGGTGCATTTGTGGATTCCGATCCTGATGGTCAGCCTCATCCAACCGCAGAAGGGGATGATGAGGACGGCAGTGATGATGAGGACGGATTGTCCATCCTGTATGCATTGGGTGTTGATTCACAGCCCCAATTGGAGGTTATAACCTCACGTGAAGGTTTCCTGAGCATCTGGATGGATCGCGGGATGAATGGTCACTTCTATGAACCTGAAGATCATGTAATCAATGATCACTTTTTACCGGCAGGTGTGCATGTGCTGGATATCCCAGATATTGAATTGCTCGAACCTAAAGAATATATGTTCCGGGTTCGACTCAGCACACAGCCGGGATTATGGTTTCATGGATTTGCAATTGACGGAGAGGTTGAGGATTATTTGCTGAACATCGACATAAACAGTACGGTTCAAGCAACATCTAAAATCCCAAAGGAATACAGGCTGTATCAACCCTATCCGAATCCGTTTAATCCTACAATCACAATCAATTATGAAATTCCAAAAGATAATCATGTGTCCATTTTCATATATAATACACTGGGCGAGCGTGTTCGAACGCTTGTTGATGGGCGAAGAAAAGCTGGTTCTTATACGGATAAATGGGATGGCAGGAATGAGCAGGGCAGCAAGGTTTCATCCGGCATCTATATGCTCAGATTGCAGACAGATGATTTTCACGCGGTTGAAAAGATTACCTTGATGCGATAAAGTAAATGAATGTGGATATAATTAAAAAAACACTCCGTTCTGTTGAACGGAGTGTTTTTTTAGAAGAAGAGAGGGTGAATTAATTATTTAGATATGTTTTCTGAACATCGGACCAGTCTGTAAACGGCGGGAAGCTGCGATCATCGATATAGACGTGCGCCAGGATTTTTGAAGGGTGGTTCGTGGGCAAGTAAGAGAGATTTTTGTTGATCGCGTTTGGTTTGAATCCTCTGTCAATCATCCATTCAATAATAGGTCCGATATAGGGCGGACGCCTGCAGGTATAGATGATGATCTTGTGTCCATCCTTTTGCAGGGCCTTTAATGTGCGAAGGGCGTCCGGTTTTTCAGACCCGATTTCCGGGAAGTCGTGCTCGACGATTGTTCCGTCAAAATCTACAGCAAATACGAGAGCAGTTTTTGTCAATCGTTTGAATATAGGTTTCTTTACAGCAATTGTAGCAACTTCCAAATCAGACCTCTTTTACAATTATTCCCAAACAGGTTTTAGTATACATCAAAAATAGTACCATATAATTATACTGCCTAATACTAAATTACTTAGGTAATTAATAATCAGTATGTTATGATACAAATGAATGATCTAAGAGAATATAAATAAATGAATAAAGTGAACCTTATTTCAGGTCAACCCGGAAAATTGGAGCAGGTACTTTTTCCGATGTAATATAAATGGATTTTCCATCCTTTGAAAAACAGACACTTTCCACCTGGCGCATGATAGGCAGTGGAATCTCCGTGGGTTTCATCTGGAATGCAGTGGGCCAATCCATGCTGGGAGATTTTTTATATATCAGCAGCGGGCCATAAGTGAGTAGAGCTGCACGATCCTGAATGGGTGAAAAATCCATGGCAGTGGATTGGTAAGCTTTATCAATGAGTTTTGATTTTATCAGGTTGTCTCCCTCAGCGGGCTTTGGAAATCCTGTCACGTCTGTAACGCGGGTCGCTTTACGGAGTACCCGCGACTTGATGGGATGGAGTGGAAGTTCGTACAGCACAGGCGGTTTGGATTGTTTGCTGATGAAAAGAAAGCGGTCTTCCACAGGATCATACGACACGGCCTCACAATCTCTGGGGCCATCCGAATATTGGAATGCAAATGAATACGCGGGTGTGACTTTCAATGATCCATTCGAAATCAAATCCGTGGAGCGAATCAGGTGAATTCGAACAAATGACCTGGTGCTGGCATTGTCGCCCACATCCGCGATAAAGAGGAAGGATTCACCCTTACGATGCACCCAGCCAATTTCCTCCCAATCATCATTGACCACACCTTCCACGGTCCAGGTTTCATCCAGGATTCCATCCACGCCGATTGAATAGAGTGAAGGGCTGTTTCCACTGTCATTGATACCCCATAACCGATTGTCGTATTGAAGGGAGGGAGCGATCCCGCTGATCTCCTCCAACGCGGGGCTGGTTATCGTACCCACCTGCTGGATATCATAATTTTGGGCGTGAATTAATCCTGAAGCTCCAAAGAATCCTGCGCAAATCAGAAGGGTGAAACGAATTTTATTTATAAAAGTCATATTCTGCATCTTCCAAATTAAGGATGAAGTGCGTCATGCATGCGATCGAATTGGCTGTGCACGGATTGCGCGGGAGGCTTGTCCGCAAGACTACAAATGATAATGAGGATACATGAGATGAGAAATCCGGGAACGATTTCATACAGATCAAACAGGCCGCCGGATAGTTGTTTCCAGATGAGTACAGTCAACCCTCCGCCAATGATGCCGAAGAAGGCACCCTTTTCTGTCATGCGTTTCCAGAATAATGAGAACAGAATGAGCGGGCCGAATGTTGCACCGAATCCGGCCCAGGCATAGGCCACGAGCGAAAGCACGCTCGATTCGGGATTCAGAGCAATTCCACCCGCGATGATCGCAATCCCGATTACTGCGAAGCGGCTGATCCATACCAGTTCGGATTGACTTGCCTGTTTCCGAAACAATTTCCCGTACAGATCCTCCGCTATTGCCGAAGATGCAACCAACAGTTGGGAATCCGCTGTACTCATGATCGCGGCGAGTACGGCCGCTAAAAGAAATCCGGCCAGAAGCGGTGTGACCAATTGCCCCACCAGAACCATGAATACGGTTTCAGAAGTACTGGCATCCAAGTTCTCCAACAAAACACCATGTGCTGTCAAACCAACGAAGAGTGCTGCGGTTAGACTCAGCATGACCCAGATCATGGCAATCCGGCGGGCATACGGGATATGATCGGGGCGTTTGATTGCCATAAAGCGCGCGAGGATATGCGGCTGGCCGAAATAGCCCAATCCCCAGGCCATGAGGGAGAGGATGCCAAAAAATCCAAGTGAATCACCAGACGCATTCGTAAACGGATTCAAAGTGTGTGGATTAAAGTCCCGGAGTTGAGACCAGACCATCCCGCCCCCCTCTCGCAAGGCAAGTATCGGCACAATGAGAATGGCCAGAAACATGATGATGCCCTGAAAAAAATCGGTCCAGCACACGGCTAAAAATCCACCTAAAAAGGTATAGCTGATGATTACGAATATCCCTATACCGAGCGCGAGAATGTAGGGCAGACCAAAGACTGTGCTGAAGAGTTTGGCGCCTGCCACGAATCCGGAGGCGGTATAGATGAGGAAGAAAATCAGGATAAATAGCGCAGCAATCACGCGCAGCCGCCTGGATCGAACCGCGAAGCGATTCTCGAAATAGTCAGGCAGTGTAATGGCGTTTCCCGCGATTTCTGTAAAAAGCCGAAGGCGGTATGCCACGAATCGCCAATTCAGATAGGTTCCAATCAAGAGTCCGAGGGCGATCCATCCGGCTTCAAGACCGGCGAGGTAGGCATAGCCTGGCAGCCCGAGCAGGAGCCAGCCGCTCATATCCGAGGCCTGCGCACTCAGCGATGCCACCCAGCGACCGAGCCCGCGGCTGCCGAGAATGTAATCGTCGATATTCTTTGTGCGTCGGTACTGATACACTCCTATGCCGAGCATGAAGAGGATGTAGCCGATGAAGGGGATGGCAATGTACCAAGTGTCCTGAAACATTTGGGCTTCCAAGTTAATTCGGATTCAGTTATCGTTCATCAATATAATAGAATTTTTAAAACGGACAAATAAAAAAGAGGTTTAAATTGTAGGCGACCGTAGGAAGTGCCTATGGTAATGTGCCTGTGATAGAGGATTCAGGTGGATGTTTATGCATAATACCACCAGAATATCCTTGCATAAAACGGCTCGTTTTATTAGACTGTAAACAATTTAGAAAATAACAGCACTATCCGTCCTTAGGGTTCAATATTCGTTTAATTTAAAACTGCTCCGAATGTCAGATTGTTCGTTGCAGAATGGCTATTCATATTGATAAGGAGGTTGCCCGATGCAAAAAGATAATATGAATCCAACTCACCAAAAGTTAAATATTTTAGACAAAAAGCTGATCGGTTATTCACTTGCAGCAGGGGTTATACTGGCCGGTGGTGAAACGCATGCGGAAGTGCAATACTCTGGCATTTTCGATCTCCATTTATATCCCGGGTATTTCGTTTATTTCGATTTTGGACCTGCTAGTTCCGGATGGGAGTATATTACCAACCTTAGTACATATTATGCCCGTGTTCGAGGTTCATGGAGCTTTAATCTTGGCAATGCTTATACCAGTCTGGGTGTGAAACCTTTTAACTCGCTTGAAGTTATCGGAGATGATGAGAATTTCTGGCAAAGTTACATACCATTAAGTCCCCTGTTTGCAGGAATAGGAAAGAAATATATCGGTGTTGAATTTAATAGTAGCCTGGGTGTCCATTATGGATGGGTTGGTGTGACTGTATATACACCTCCATATCCCAATGATATAATTCTTCATGACTGGGCCTGGGAAGATGTTCCAGGGCGGTTCATACAAGCTGGATCACAAGTATCGTTGTCTGTCGCGCTCACCGGTTTCACTGCGGCTGTGGAATCCGATGCCGTGGTTCTGGCCTGGACCACGCAAAGCGAGGTTGATAATCTGGGTTTCGCGCTCGAACGCTGCGACATGGATGGCGAAGGAAATTTGCTTTCAGATTGGGTAGAGATCGCGTCATATCTGACTCATCCCGAGCTTGAAGGGCGTGGCAATACATCTGAAGCTTCTGAATATAAAATAAGCGACCCGAATGTGGAAATGGGTAAATTCTACGGCTACCGCCTGATTGATGTGGACGCGGCTGGCAACCGGCAGGTACATAATTTGATTCAGGTTGAAGTTACCTCCACATTACCTGAAGACATGGTGTTGTTACAGAACTTTCCGAATCCGTTTAATCCGGCGACGACGATTGAATTCAGTGTTCCCGAACAGGATAATGTGACGCTCTCCATTTATAATCTCAAGGGCCAGACTGTGGATGTCCTGGTAAACGAGCAAATGTCCGCCGGGCCGCATTACGTGAGCTGGGACGGTTCCGATCAACCCGCGGGTGTCTATTTTTATGAACTCCGCACGGGCAGTCACCATGAAATCAGGAAGTTGATGTTGGTCAAATAACATTCTGATATAGGGTGAGTGATTTTTAATTTTTGCAGGAAGGTCGAAAATATGCAAAAAGCGAATGGCAACTCAACACAAAAGATGATTGACCTGCTTGACAAAAAACTGCTGGGCTATTCTCTGGCAGCGGGTGCTGTCATTGCTGGTGGTGATGCGCATGCAGAAGTACAATGGTCGGAACCGGTGAATGCATCGGTTTCTATCGTAGCGCCCTATACTGTTGTTTTTACAGGCGCAGGTGCTTCTGCTACTCTCCAAAATATGTATATATTTGGATCTGGACGTGTTTTTGCCGGTTTAAACGCTCAAATAGCAATTAATGGACCGCCTAATGTTGCAGGATTTTATTCCTTATCGCAACAAATAGGGCCATCTCTTCTGTTTTTAGATCCGTGGGGTAGCTTTAGATACTTCCCACCAGAGCCTGCATATATTGGGGTGCAACTCAATCTCGGGACGAACACACATTACGCATGGATTGGGATTACATTGATTCCGTATACCAGTCTTACAGTGCATGACTGGGCGTGGGAAGATTCTCCCGGTGTTCCCATATTGGCCGGTGAAACTGAAACCTCATTATCTGTTTCTCTCACAAGCTTCATGGCACAAATGGAATCAGGCGCGGTTGTCTTGGCCTGGACCACGCAAAGTGAAGTGGACAATCTGGGTTTCGCGCTTGAACGCTGCGACATGGATGGCGAAGGAAATGTGCTTTCAGATTGGGTAGAAATCGCGTCCTATCTGACGCATCCCGAATTATCAGGACAGGGCAATACATCAGAAACCTCTGAATATAAAATCAGTGACTCGAATGTGGAAACGGGCCGGTTTTATGGCTACCGCTTGATTGATGTGGACGCGGCTGGCAACCGTCAGGTGCATAATCTGATTCAGGTTGAGGTTTTGTCTACCATGCCTGAAGGCATGGTCTTGTTACAGAATTTCCCGAATCCGTTTAACCCGACGACGACCATTGAATTTTCCATCCCGGAACAAG
>JABMRT010000012.1 GCA_013202295.1 Candidatus Zhuqueibacterota bacterium | reverse complement strand
TTCAACTTCTTACACATAACCTAAGTTTATCGACCATACTGCATTGCATGATTTTTCCTAATGTAAGGAAAAATTTGGCTATAAAAAAGGATTGGCTATATATAGCCAATTTAAATTTTCAATAGCTATGATAATATTTTTATCTGATGCCGCGCTAAAAAATGAGTAACTGATATTAATTTAACAACAGATATTGAAAATGCAAGCTGTTTTGTGTGGGGGTGGGTAGTTACACCCCTCTACCACGCCTTCGTTTCTGCCTTCGCTAAAGCTACGGCAGACAAGACACTACGGCGTGATCTCCCCTCAAGGCGACCGGAGCGAGTATCTCAGATACGAGCGTAGGAAGTGCCTGTGGTAGGAGAAAGTCCCGCTTTGACAGGACAGAGGGGTGTCGACAAAAAAAAGGGCACCCATGAGATGCCCCTACATAAATACATAATTCAACATTCACCATTCATAATTCAATTTTACCTCGCCAGCCATCCCCCATCTACCGCAACTGTATACCCCTGCATGTAAGATGATGCTTCGGAGGCCAGGAATACGACAATCCCTTTCAAATCTTCAGACTCTCCCCACCTTCCTGCAGGAATGCGATTCAATATCGCCTCGTTCCGTGCTGGATCTTCACGCAAAGCTTTCGTATTGTCCGTGGCCATATACCCCGGAGCAATCGCATTGACATTGATGTTGTGCGGAGCAAGCTCATTGGCGAGCAAACGAGTCAGCCCTATCACTGCGCTCTTTGAGGCCGTGTAGGAAGGCACGAGAATGCCGCCCTGAAAGGAAAGCATAGACGCGGTATTGATGATCTTGCCTCCCTGCCCCTGTTTGATCATCACGCGGCCAACTGCCTGCGAAAGAAAAAATAGCGTTTTCTGATTGATCTGAATCACATCATCCCAGTCTTTTTCGGAGAATTCTGTCAAAGGCGCACGGCGGATAATCCCCGCATTATTCACGAGGATGTCGATCTTCCCGAACGCCTGGACGGTTTTATCCACAATGGGTTGAATGGACTCCATGGACATTAAATTCGCAATGATCGATATCGCTTTTCGTCCGAGAGTTAGAATGACCTTTTGCGTCTCGTCCGTTGGAAGGATATCCACAAGTGCAACATTAGCGCCGGCTTCAGCAAGACCGATGGCCATGGCCTGCCCCAATCCCCGCGCCGCACCCGTCACAATTGCAGCTTTGTCATCCAGTTTAAACTGATCCAGAATCATATCTGTCTCCATTGTGTTATTGGATCGTATCCATCTTCACAAAATCCATATCGTCAAAATCCTGATTCTCTCCACCCATGCCCCAGATAAATGAATATTTACGAACGCCCGCGCCTGCGTGAATCGACCAGCTGGGTGAAATCACTGCCTGCCCATTCCGCACGGCGAGATGTCGTGTCTCATGCGGCATACCCATGAAGTGGAAGACGACATCATCTTCCGGCATATCAAAATACAGATAGATTTCGGTGCGCCGCTCATGCGTGTGCGCGGCCATTGTGTTCCAGACCGATCCGGATTCAAGCTCGGTAAGGCCCATCACGAGTTGGCAGGTTTTCATATTATCAGGCAGAATGTATTTGTAAATCGTTCGTTTGTTTGATGTTTTCGGATCTCCGAGATGGACGATGACTGCATTCTGCTGGGATACCTTGACAGTTGGATAAGAGGCATGCGCCGGATAGCTGAGAATGTAAAACACAGCCGGATCTTTGGCATTATCACTTGAGAATTGGATCTCTTTTGCGCCTTTACCGATGTACAATCCATCGTGATTATTCATGGGAAAGGATTCCCCGTCCACAATCACTTCGCCTTCTCCACCAATATTGGTAACTCCGATCTCCCGGCGCTGGGCAAAGTATTCGGAGGCCATCTCTTTAGCGCCCGTGAGTTGGAGCGGCTTTTTTGTGGGAACGGCTGATCCCACTATCCCACGATCTGCTTCCGTGTAAACCAGCGTGAGTTCGCCCTTTATAAATAGCGACTCAACCAGAAAAGTGGATCGTAATTCTTCGGTGGTCATCCGTTGATAACGGATCTGATCTGCTAAATATCTGAGTTCCACGTTAATAACTCCTCATTGTTCATCGAACTGAATATGAATATAAATAAATCCTGGATGATTGAGAGAAAGATCCTAAACTTTGTTTTTCTGCTTCTGGATAATCTCTTTCCACTTCTGCGCTTCTTCATGCATTTTAGCCGGATTCTCAATGTGTTTGGTCAATGCCGACCCGCAATAAAATCCAGTCGGATCATGCTGAACAATCTCCTCGAGATTACTCAGTGAAATCCCGCCGGTATAGACCAATTGTAACTCTTTATAAACACTCTTCCAAGCTTTGCTCAAATCGATATAAGACACACTATTTGTCACACTCGGGAAAAGTTTGAAAATCCATTGATAGGGAGTGTCCGTGCGGAGCTGATCCAGTCCGCATTCGTAAAGATCGGCTTTTTGAACCAACTGCTTGCCCACATCACCGTGTCCGCCGGGTACGCAGAGCACATCCTGTTCGACACAACACGCGACCACATCCTGAAAATAATCGGGGGACACGATTCCCGCAACACCGGATTGGATTGCATCACTCGCCTGTTTCCTCGTCAATACGGTACCCGCGAGAACGAGCGCGTCCGGATACTTCTGAAGAATCGCCCGAATTCCTTCCAAAGCAGCCTGTGTGCGAAATGCAATTTCGAGTATAATACCCATGGGTGACAGCACTTCATAAGCCGTCACGCAATCCGTCACATTTAGCGGAGACAACAGGGCAATGAGTTGATTTTCTTTTAGAATATTATAAATGCGTTCAGATCTTTGTCTCATAGAAATTACATTCTGTTCGGTTGACTCACTTGAACCTGGAGTTCTCCATTCAGCATTTGGACCGTCTTTTCAAGATATTTTGCAAACGCATCCTGAGATCGGATACCCCCAATCTCCTGTGTCCATGCAGCGAGAAAATAATAGGTCAGCGATCCTTCTTTTGGCTGAAGGACAACCACATGACTGTGCTGATCTTCAGTAAGTTGGATCAAATCCTCATTACGATACAGGATAGCCATACCGAGGTCATCATCCACCAGACTTTGTGCCCCATAAGTGGCAAGATAGGTCCAGCTGGATTCAGCCGGTTCAGCCTCCAGAAACACACCCTTCTCATGCTTCACAATTCCCGTACAGAGATTGGGTAAATGCCCGGTGATATGGAGATCATGTTGGGTCATCCGGCTGCCTGCTGCTATGGATAAATCAGAGACGATATCGCATGTCGCAGGTCCGGCTTTCCACCCGAAATACTTAGTCTGGATTTGTGCGTAAACCGGACCATTCCCGACAATGCGGGAAGTAATACTGTCAGTTACTGCAATCCGTTCAGCGTGATCGCCGAGCCATATTCCGGGAGAACCGATTCCGAGCGACTCGCCCACTTTCAGGATGTCCATCCCCCAATCCGACATTTCGTGGTAGGATTCTAAACCATCGAATCCCACATTTTGCAGCACCATGCTGGAGGTTTTCTTCCCGTAAATATCTGTGGCATTGCGCCAGTCCAAATAGAATCTATAACCAACCTTGTCGGATTCCCATCCTGGGCCTTCGTATCTGATATAAAAAGAATGATCGGTATGCTCTGGAGGCACGCGAAGATAATTCACGTTTTGAAATGTACCACCCTCGTAAATCCGATTCACAAAGTTACCGCCAAACTTGGTTGACAATTCCGCTTGCGCCCGCTGAAGATAATCCCTTTTTTTCTCACCCTTTCGCCCATACCGAATGGTCATCGTCTTTAATTCGGAAGCGAGAAAATCCACGTTTACAACAATCAGATCGGGGATTCCGTCCGTGTCTGTATCCAACGATTGGCTGGCGAGCTCTTTTCCGTCAGCGAATATTACGAATTGGTTCGGATTGAAATCGGAGAAAACATCCATGATCATTTCCACGCTGATCTGAACCGATTGATCAGACCGATCAATCGGTACCGGATTCTCCACTTGAATTTCCAACGTGCGGGGATAATCCTTAAAAATACCCACCATCCCACATCCGGAAATCAGGAAAGCCATAAGCAGTACAGGCGGCATAATTTTTCTCATTGTCATTCTCTCATTTTCTAGGGTTGATTGAGTTTATGAATCTCAACACTGGCGGTCACGAACGGTCCTACTCCTTTGCCGTCATTGCTGACAATCGCCTCTTCATGAACATAATAATTATAGGATCGCCAGATATGGTTTCTATGACCCTGGACAGGCGGACGTAATATCTGTTTACTGGGTAGGGTTTTCCATAGGCAGATTGATAAAAATGGAAGCGGCTGAGGTTGTCGCAGCATCCTCAGCATTAGAGCAGTTTTGCACGACAAGGCAGAACAAGCATCTGGCCACTAAGCAGACTGTCGTCTTAGCCGGTGGCTTTGGAGTTAAGCAAT
>JABMRT010000087.1 GCA_013202295.1 Candidatus Zhuqueibacterota bacterium | reverse complement strand
GGACAGGCCAGATTAAATATTTGATCCACCTCCACGTAGAGTGGAAAAGTCACATCATGCCGGATCAGTTCAAAAAAAGGATCCCCATGCAGATGTGCGATATTTTGCTTTCGCCCGGTAAAAAAGTTATCCAGGCACAGCACCTCATGCCCTTGTGCCAGCAATTTATCACAGAGATGGCTGCCTAAAAAACCGGAGCCGCCGGTAATGAGAATGCGGTTGTTTTTATTATTTTTCATATTTTCAAGATAATCCTAATGCCTGATATCTGATCGTCTTTTCAAAACGTAATAAGTAATGAAAAAAAACCTTGTCACTCATTTCTGATTATTGTCACTTGTTTCTGGTCACTTGTCACCTGCTTCCGATTTTCTCTTTTTAAGTTCTTCCAAATACTTCAAATCTTCCTGATCTTTTGGACGAGACAGAACTGTTTTATTACGAATCAAAGAGGAGAGACCAATATAATAAACTGGAATTCCCCTGTTTTGAATTTCTATTTTCTCATCGACTTTGCCATCCCATGCCTCTTGAAAACTGACACCATCGATATGATTAATCAAGTCAATACGATTTGGAGGAAGTCCAAACTGAAATACCATACCCTCGATCATCAATTCATCCATGGATTGTATACCGGGTATGCTTCCACCCCAAAAAAGCTCCAGCGTATCCCAAAGGCAACGCAGATTATCAATTGAATTTTCATAAAATAGATCAATATCCCCGGTCAATCGCGGATAGCCGTAATAAATGACGGCCTCACCACCTACAATCAAATACTTGACCTGATGTTCATCTAACAATTTAAACAGATCGAGAATATCTGTTGAAAAAGGAGAGCCCGTCATTTGATATTCCTGTGATACGCCCTCACATCAACCGAATCAGACCCATAAAAACGCCGCTGAAGTTCCCGGGCAATTTGAATTCGCTCATCGGGAGTCAAGCATAAATAGTAATTAATATCCCAGATTTCAGCTTCTTCAAAATTTTTAAATTTATGGATAGTGCGTTCCAACATTATGATTCTCTTGTTGTTAATTCGTTACTCGTTATTCGCTGTATGTGATTCATAACCAGTTGCTGATTTTTCGTTCCCCATTCCCGATTAACTATTTCCCTTCTCCAATTCTTTTACTTGTGACTCGTCTCTTGTCACTGCTTTTATTCCGGCATCCGCAATCCGAAATCCGAAATGCTCTTATTCCGCAATGCCCTTCCTCCGTTATCCAGTAACTTTTTTTAAATGATGTAACCCTTTTAAATGTTTAATGATTCGTCTTCTTTCACCGGCAGAAAAATCGTCTTTATAAAGCCGCAAAAACAGCTGTTCACGGATTTCCCCATCATCCATATTTTGTGGAAATGAGGATAACACCATCCGGCGGCCGGCATCAAACATCAAAGCGCCCATTTCAATTCTTTTTTCACCCGAAAAGCGCATGATTCGTTCTCTAATTTCGTTTTTAATCTCGGGCGAAGTGTCATCCATCCGTCATTCCCTCATAGTATGTTTTCAGGCCCAGTGTGTTGATCCAAGGTAAAATATATTTATTATCCACTCCGGTACTCATCAGGTTCAATACATCTCTCATCTGTAATTCCGATTTGGATTTATAACCCCAAATCAATTTGGATATGATCAGATCCTCTTTGGAAACCAGATAGGTTTCAAAATCCTCGATGGTGATTTTCTGCCGCCTTTCAAATTCAACATACCGGTAATCAGAGTCTTTTCTTACAATAAAATCCACTTTGATAATGCTTGCATTGTGAATAATACTAAACATAGACTTTTCTTTTAAGGATTCCTCCACCGCATCGCGTGAAATATAATAGTCTGATTCGAATAATTCGATAATTCTCGCAAGATCACTTTCCTCTACTGCGATAATGACATCGATGTCCCGCGTCATACGCGGCTGGGCGTAAAAATTCATCACCATCGAGCCGGTTACCATAAAGGGTATTTTCGCCTTCCCAAGTCGTTCGGACACATCTTTCAGTATGTCAATTTCATTGATCACAGAACCTTCCGAAATGAAATGATAACAAATAACGTGTCATGTGTGACAAAACTTCAAAGAATTCCGAATTCGAAATCAGAAATTAGTAATAAAGAATTAAATCCTATGCTGTTTTCAACTGATTCAAGGATGCGTCAATCTCATAAGAGAAAATGGTTTTTAAATCATCAAGTCTTTCTGAAGCATTGAGAATTTCAATTCCTACTATTTTCCCATCAGGAGTCACATCCACATTGATTTCATTCTTAACTTCCAGGACGCCATCCGGTTTCAATTGACTCAATTGGATATAAATCGCATCTGCCTGTTTGTCATACGAAATCTTCATTTCTGCCTCTTTTTAATGGATAGGCTGTCACCACAATAATGTCTCCATTTTCTTCCTTAAATACAACTTTTATGGGATATTTATATCCAGGCATTATATGGGTGACGGATGTTTCTTCTACATTCTCTGCCAAATCAAGTAGTTTTATAACATCTTCTTCTGAAATGTCATACAATTTCATTCTTCTCTTCGCAGGTCGCGAGAAGATAATCGTTTTCTTCATCTATGATATTTTATCCATTGTTTACAAAATAAATTTCGAATTCCTAATTCGGTGTCAGAAATTAGGAATTATCAATCCGAAATTCTATATCCACAATCCGCAATGCTCTTTTTTCCGAAATGCTTTCCTATTTCCTCTTCGCCGTCTTCCCTGTGGCTGTGAAAATCTTCAACAATTGCTCACATTCATCCTTTAAATCCGATAGCTTCTCAATACCAATAATATTTGACTCTTCCAACAACTCTAACCAATACAAAGTTTCATTGGATTCTTTTTCAATAATACTGATCTTGTAAATAAAATCAGCCTTAGAAACCGCTCTGACTGCTTCCCTGTAGTTCGCCCCAATGGATGTTCCCGATTTCAACACTTGATACCCAATCACATCACTCGCCTTACTTTTCGGCAATGTCTGTACCAACCGAATCACCCTCAATGCAAACCGCTTCGTCCGTTCCTCTAAATCTTTCTTATCCAATTTAAACAATTTTCTCTAATAAATCCGCAATGCTCTTTTTTCCGCAATCCGACATCCGAAATGCTCTTATTCTCCACAATGCTCTTATTCCTCCATCCGAAAGATTTCTAAATTTTAAGCCTGCTATAAGTACAATATTGAGTACGCGTGAAGAGAAAATCAAGAAATTCGATTAACCCAATATTCAGGTCGCCGATGTTGATGTGCGATTGCAATGATGTAAATATGATCAAATTCAATGGAATAGAATATCTTATAGGGATATCGATGTAAAATGACCTTCATGGGTTATTGATCCGGAAATATCTCTTCATAGGGTATCCCTTTCAATTTCCCTGCACGATAGGCATTTAGTCTTTTCTCGGCTTCTATTTGCCATATTTCATCAATGGTTTGATCAGGCTCATCCAAGCTTTGGATCAAACCGTCAATTAACAAAAATCTTTCTTCCGGTTTTAATTGCAATGCTTTTTCAAGCAAGATTTTACTTTCTTCCATTTTTATATCCCTTATCATTGATATTCAATATTTTCGTCACCAACTCATACTATTTTCAAATTTCAATCCGAATTCCGACATCCGCAATGCTCTTTTTTCCGCAATCCGACATCCGAAATGCTCTT
>JABMRT010000086.1 GCA_013202295.1 Candidatus Zhuqueibacterota bacterium | reverse complement strand
AGTTTCACGGTTCAGGTGACGGACAACAGCAGTCCTCAGCAGACGGACACTCAGGCATTGTCCATCACCATAAATCCATCAACACTCACCATCTCGACCACATCGCTGCCGGATGGACAGGTGGGCACAGCATACACTCAGACCGTCAGCGCCACAGGTGGAACCACGCCTTACACCTGGTCCGTTTCATCAGGAACACTGCCTTTTGGACTGAGTTTGAATACCAGTACTGGGCAAATTAATGGTACGCCAACTGCAGCCGACAGCTGGACCTTCACTGTTCAAGTTTCAGACAATGGATCACCCCAGCAAACGGACACCCAGGAACTAACCATCAATATCGATCCGGCCGATCTGGAAATCACCACGACATCTCCACTGCCCGATTACAAAGCCGGAACCGATTACAATCAACAGATCGAGGCATCCGGAGGGTTATTGCCATACACATGGACGTTGACCAACCGGTCTCCTTTGGGATTCGCAGAAGGCATTAATCTCAGCTCAACAGGGCTGCTGAGCGGGAACATCAACGTTCAACCTGAAAGCGGTCAGCTCACCATTCAGGTCACAGACAATGGATCGCCCGCACAAACCGATACGAAAACATTTGACTTGACCATCACAGCAGGCGATCTGGATACACTGAACGCAGTCTTGCCTGACGGCCAGGTCGGCGTTGAATACTGGGGATATATTTGTTATCGATACGGCACCTCTCCCCTGGAAAGTCCCTGGACGATCACAGGAGACTGGCCTTTAGGTGTAACCATGAGCTACACGGCCAGCAATTATCAATTGAATCTTGGCGGATGGCCCATTGATGCAGGCACATTTAATTTTTCAGTGACGGTGCGTGACAGCGGCTCGCCTCAGCAGGAGCGCACAGACTCCTTTTCAATCACAATCGCACCGCCTTAATATTAGAAGCATATTTTTTTAATGGAATTTGGCGCAAATTATATCTCACCCAAAAACTGACACAAGGGTTGAATCCATGAAAAAGCGTTGCATTCTTATCACCTTTCTGTGTGTTTCTCATTTCGCGAGCGTGGCTCATGCACAGGAATGGGACGCCCTTCTGACGATTGATCCGTATCCTTCACCCTATTTGAGTGACTGGCAAAATGATCCGACATTAGCCAATCTTGAAATCCAGAACAATTCGCAGGAACAGGATGTGATCATTGTTGATCTGGAGGTGACCAACGGAAGCGGTGAACTGATGCTGCAAGCCAACAGCCGTCATTTGCTAATTCCTCCTGGTCAGCCTGGATTGATGAATTCAATGGATTATCAGAACTGGAATGTATCGTTGATCAATCAAAATCTTCAGGAGAAAGCCAATCGTACGGGGATGTATCCTGAAGGTGATTATGAGGTCTGTGTATCGATACATAATTTATGGGGTACTGAACTGGTCAGCCAAGTCTGCGCCTATTTTACGATAGGACATCCCGAACCGCCAGAACTGATCTATCCAATCGATTATGAAATGGTTTATACATCCTACCCTGTTTTTCAATGGATTCCATCACAAATTCAATATGCCAGTCCGATAGTTTATATCTTTCGTCTCGTGGAAGTCTTTCCCAGCCAAATCCCGGAACGTGCACTAGAGGCCAACTACCCCCATTATGAAAATTTCAATGTCTTTCAATCGGATCTGGAATACCCTCTGGATGGCCCTTTCCTTGAAGCTAAAAAAACCTATGCATGGCAAATTCAGGCTGTGGACCTGGAAGGCCGACCAGCCACGAAAAATGAGGGCCGAAGCATTGTGGGCGTTTTCACAATGACCGATGAGATCGGAGGCATGGCTTCTCAGTTGGAACTGCTTGAACCGGAAAATGATGCAGCTGTAATCACTTTAACTCCCACCTTCCAGTGGCTGGAGCCATTAACCAACACGCTTGATCCCATCCAATACATATTACGCATTACCTCAAAAAATATTGGACAAACCCCCGAACAGGCCATGGAAATAAATCAGCCCCACTTTGTCAGCGGGCTGCCCATTGTTGAGACCGAATTCGATTATCCTGCTAGCGCACTGCCTCTGGATGAGCACCAAACCTACGCCTGGCAAGTACAGGCCCAGGACCCAGTGGGTAATCCGGTCACAGCCAATGAAGGATTAAGTGAGGTTCGTGCATTTACAATATCGCTCCAGAAGAAAGAGCCGGAAGACTTTCTTCCAGAACGGCTGCCGATCCTGGCGGAAACAGCCGCCTATCTGCAACTGAAACAGGATGAAAATATAGTGGTCGAATACACGCTCGCACCGGATTCCTCCAGCGTCACCATAAACGGAGACATGACGCTCTTTTTGCCGACCCTGGGTCAATCCCCGGTACCGAGCCTTTCTGTAAACGGTCAGTTAACTTTTGACGCTCACACCCTGAATATTCTGACCGGATATTTTGAAGGAAGCCCGTCACCCTCCGAGAGTTCCCCCCTGAATCTGGACGGACAGGGCATTCCTCTTATATTAAGCGATGTACAATTCGATGCCAGTCAATCCCAGCGCCTGGATTGCATGGCCGCTCCTTTTATTTTGGGACGGATGATTGAAAATTCCCGCGTCCCTGTGGAAATTCAATACGATGGTACTTTACAGGGTAACTTCTATTCCAGTTTATCGGAGCAGATTCCTCTTGTTTCCGGCAGTGATAAGCTGGCCTATCAGATGCACATATTCAGGGGAACCGTTCATGGCACGCCTTCCCTGAGTATTGTTCAAACCGATCTGATTGTCGAAGGCGCATTGATTCTCACAAGCGAAAACCAGTCACTGGAGATGCCCGTAGCGCTGGCCCTGAATCCAGGTATGGCACAATCCGTTGGATCCACACAGAGCGGAGAAAACATCACCCTGCCGCTGGAATCGATTTCCCTGCACCTGTCCGATGTCACGTGTCATCAGCTCAGCTATAATAAATCCCAGGAGGCCTGGTCTTTTGATTTGGGATTTGATATGAGCATTGAATTTACAGATCTGGATTTGAGCTTGCCCGATGTGCGGGATGTGCATATGAGCCGGTTCGGCATCGAAATCCCGGATATCAGTTATCCGGATTTGAATATTCAGAATTATACTCCCTTCGGCCCGATCCATCTTCGCCCTGTGGCGTTTCGTATGTATCCCTACAACTTTAACTGGTTACATTACGATGGAGGCGACATCGGTGATTGGGGATTCTTTTTCGATGTGGATATTCGATTGCCCCATTTGGCACAGCATCAAGCTATTCTCAATCAGACACCGTTTCGAGCGAACAATGCCTCATATAGAGAGGGTAAGTTTCAAGGAAACTGGAACACGAGAACCTATGAACCAGCCGTGTTTATCGGAATGATGGATACCTGTTCCTGGGGATTTAATCTCAAACAATTGAAAGGCCGCTTTCCGCAATCGAGCGATGAGAATCTTCGGTTGGGAGTGAATGCCGATTTTGTCCCCCCTGCCGGATTGAATCTGGAATCCGGAATCCTCACTCTCGATGAGACAGAGCTGTCCTTAACGCCCTATGGATTTTTTATCGGCGGTGTTCCATCTCTTTTGTTAACCCAACCCGTTCTCTGGAGTTCGCTCCTATCCATTCATACACAGGCAGCCGATCTCACGTTCGACGAGGAAAACGGGCAGCAAACGTCCCTCTTGAATCTTCAGGGCATCATTCAAATCCCCACACTGGATGAAGGAATTGTCGAGGCTTCGGGACAGGGTGCATTCGATTTGATCGGATGGCAGCTGAAAAGTGGACAATTTACTGTGCAGGATCCTTTCACGATTGGACTGCCCCCTGTAAATTCCCTGCTTGGGATCTCATGCACAGCAGGCGCCTTGCTCGATCAAAACGGTCTTCATGTGTCCTCCCAGAGTGGCGAGACCATTCTGAGCAAAGGCGATCCCGTGCCATGCCGATACGAAAACGCGCTGGATATTGACCTGCCCTCCTGGGAACTTCTATCCGGCGCCATCCAGTTTGAAGAGACTTTCGCTCTGGACCTTCAGGAATGGCACCTGGGGCCGAATTTGATGCAATGGCAGAGTCTTGGCGCCGGATTCGATCCACCACCCGATGATGTGGACAATCTGTACATACCTCTGCCCAATCTTCCCCGTGTGGAGGGGAACGCATTGATTGCGGGAGGTTCTTCCCAAGCCGTTTTTCGGTATCAGGGAGAATTGCACGTTTTGGAAGCCCGGTTCAGTCACGATTTTCTTTTCGCCTTGTCTCCCACCGGTGTGAATCGCGGCAAAGTGGACTTCTATATTTCCGGTGATCAGGTTGCGTTGCTCGATGCTTCCGGTCTGCATCTCGGAGAATTCTTCGGCGGTGTATTGACGGAAATGAAAATCGGCCTGCCGGATACCACCATCGCTTACATTGATATGCTGGAAAACACCCATCTTCAGATTCTGAATGAAAACGGCATGAGCCGCATTCAGAGCCCGCCCAATCAACCAGCAACCATTCGTTTCCCCGCTTTAAAATACGGAGCCACAAACGATCCGTTCTTTCAAGCCAACATTGACTTGACAATCGATCCCGCCACATTGACTCTTGTGAACGGCAATTTAAATGTGCAGGGGGATCCGATCCTTTCATTGGTTCCGGGACATGTTCCTCTGGAGATGACACAGTTGGAATTTGACGGACAGGACTGGACAGCTTCTGCCAGACCTTATCTGCCCGAATCTCTGAGAGGCACGGTGCTTGTGGCCGAGAACATCGCAATCGGATCATCAGGACTGGTTCATTTTCAGAGCGGCTACAGTGCTTTGGAAAGCGCGCCCCGGGATTCTGTGGTCTTAGGAAATTACCTGACTGTGACACTCGACGGTATTCGAGGCGTCATGGGAGGAGCGACACCGGATATCAAGCTGTCGGGCGATTTCAACAGTCCGATCTTTGGCGGAAAGGGCATTCACTTTACTTCGGAACTGTTCACGGACAAAGCGAACTTTAACCTCCAGACACTCAATGTGGAACTTCCCCTGGGATGTGGGACACTTTCCCTGTTCGATCAGGGCGAGCTTCCTCAAGTCCAGGCGCCGATGGATGATAATACTCTGGCCCTGCTTCTCTGCGGGCAATTGAAGCTCGACAATTTTTCCAGTGGTTTCAATCTGACACTGCCTCAACTTGAACTCACGGGCGACGGTCTCCAGCTGGTGAAGACATCCCTGTCGAACGCAACACAGACACTGAAGCTCTACGGCACGGATTTGATTTTCGATGATTTCAATATCACGTTTCCTATCGATAAGGGATTTGATCTAAAAATAGACGGGAGCATGACGTTTTTTGGTAAAACGTTAGACGTCGCGGGGCTTCACATTTCTGGAGACTGTTCTATTGGTGACACCACACTGGCTCAGAAAAAAACAGGATTTGAGATCAATTCACTCCTGTCTCTTGTAAAACTGGAAACCCGAGCCGGCAATCTCCAGATCGATGGGAAAATCTCTCTGCCGTCTCCATTTGATAAAGGGAAGACCGAATCATTCTCATTGGGAATCAATCCTTCAGGGCGATGGCTTAATGATAATGGGGATCCCTTACCGGATCAGAAATGGGCTGTTTCGTCCGATTCACCCTCAGGAGCTCCAAAAATTTCCCTGGGAGACAAAACATTTTCAGTCAACGCCTATCTGACCGGTATCGGATGGGGTCTTTCCGGACAGGACAATTCGGAGGGAATCGGATTTGTGAACTATCAGGTCGATACATATTGGCCTGAAGAGGATCTCATCGGCGCTGCCGATTCGGTCTGTGTTCGTACTGAGGGTCTGTTCCAGTTTGACGAATCGACCCTGAACCAGGCCTGGTCCCTTTCCACTGAAACACCCGTAGATACCATCACCGCTGTCCTTGACAATAACTTGTATTTTCATGCGTCCACGTTCAGCATGGCCGATACGGTTTCCTTCATGCTTGCCTTTAACTCAATTATGCAGCTGCCGCTTCCTGCAGATATTGTCAATGGGCAGGTTGAACTCACTGACAATGAATTGGGACCCGGTCATTTCAAATTTGGCAAGTTGCACACGGCCGAGGTGTATGTCGCTGGTATTACGTTCGAACTGCTCGATTTTCATTTCGCCAGAAACGAGATGATTGACTTTAGTGAAATCGAGTTTACACAGACCCGTGCGTCTGTCCAGCCAGAACAAATCATGGCCGATTTCTATCTGAGTTTTGGCGCCAATATCTGCACAGATATGCCCGGATTCGAGGCGGGCGTCGACCGGTTTGTGATCTTCAAGAATGAGGACCAGTTTCACCTTCTCATCGAACGCGCCGTTCTCTGGATTGGAGAAAAATTTACGTTCGATCTGGATTTAATCGGCTCTATCTGGCAAGGTGGAGATAAGACCCTGTTCCGATGGCTGATCGGCGGTCACCTGGATGTGGAGCTTGGTGATTTCAAGGGTGGGTCGGTGGTGGGTGAAGTGAGCTATAAGGAGACGGTTGGACTGGACAACAAGGTTTACAATATGCCGGGATTCGGTTTGTTCGTGTCCGCAAATGTGGATGTGGACCTTAAACCCATTCCGGTTATACTCAAGGGATTTGGAGCGGGTTTCTTCTTCAATCCGTCACCGGAGATCAAAACCATGGTGCGCCACCACCTCGGATTCGATGACGTGGACAACACAGACATCCGTGAGGAATTCAAGGCCATCATGGACGCAATGCAGGACGATATGATGACGCTCTGGGAGATATATATCTATGGTGCAGCCGCCATCCCGGATGATAAAATGCTGAATGCCAAGGCACTTCTCACAATCGCCACGGATCGGCTCCGGCTTGATGCCAAGGTCTGGCCGGCTGATGAGGCAAAGCTTGGCGAAATTGTGGATCTTACCGGCTGGTTGATGGCAGAATGCGCCTGGAAGCAGGATTTCAGCGCCTTTAAATACTTCGCGGGTCATATCAAGGTCGGAGGGCGACCAGCAACGGATGAGAAATATATTCTGAAACTCCCCGAGACCAGTCAGGTGCAGCTCGATTTTATCGTTACCGGCCAAGGACAATTTGCTATGTCCGGATATATCAACATCATGCCGCTCAGCAGCGCATTCTTAGCAGCCGAATTTGACTTTACCTTCGGGAATCCCGGGTTTGTATTCAATGGCAGCGTCAGTAGAAGTTTTAATATTGCACAGGTCATCAACTTCGGGGCAGGCCTGGACATGTGCTTTTATGTGAAATGGGTGGATGATAAAAAATTAGGTGCTTATGCCAGTGCCTGGGTGGAGGGGTATGTTCTCGATGAATGGATAGCCGGTTTCCGGGGAGAGCTGGGCGCCGCGCTCGTGGCCATGCCCGATTTCTTACTTTACGGATATGCCGAACTGGAAGGTACGATTCTGGGTGTGTCTAAAACCATTCGCGCCTGGGCCAAATGGGAAATGGACGGCGGCGTGTCGGCCGGAACCGGTGCCGATGACACGATGGCGAAAATCATTGCAGAAGCCCAGCAGACGGCTGAAGACATCATGACAGCCGTGGAAGACCTGAAAGCCGAAATGGGTATGATTGAGCCCGGAGGGCTGACCGATGAGGAAGTGCGGACCCTGATCGAACGCATGTACGGGGGATTGGCCGACGACTACTATATTTTATGGAAGGCAGACGTTGAGCAAATAAAAGAGGTTTACTATGATATCCGTGATGATGTCCTAGGGGATGATCAGCGGAGATTGGATATATTTTTCAATGCGCTGTTGGAGTCGAGCAACCTCCACCCAACCGTTTGGATGAATTACACTTCTTCGCTGGAAAACGATGCGGCTGCAATAAAACCCATTCTGGATCAGATCAAATCGGATTTACAGATCCGGAATGAGACATTTAAAGATGGATGCGATCAACTGGCCGCCGAATTGAATGCCATCGACTTCGGACTCGATACGCTGCTCGCCATGATCGATGTGGGCGATTCCCCTATACAGAATCCCCTGACACTCACGTATGGGGATCTGGAAGGTGTCAGCACGCCCAACATTACTGTCGACGCCTCGTTAACGGAACTCAATGAGGAAAATGCCGCAAAACTCCAGCAGGCCTTTGAAGGGTGGCTCGCAAGGGTGGAAGAGAATATCCAGAAGATACGAAAAGGTCGCAGGGGTGTTTTTGAGAACATCGGTCCGGAAGGGAACAGCTGTCAGATACACGCTCGGATTCAGGAGCCGATACTCACAGAAAATAGTGCTTTTCCGAATAATGTTGCGAACCTAAACCGCCATTTCGAAAGTCTCTACGCCAATTATAATGCGATTACATTTGCCGGGATCAGTGACGTTGCATTAACGCTGCTGGCCGATGACGGTGATCACCGAAAATCAGCCATCGCAGGGCGAGAAACGGCACTCAATATCCTGGGGATATCCACAGAGCATCTGCCATCTAATGAGATCGATCGATACCGCGTGTTGGGAAATACGTTCTTCCGTGTCATTCCCCAGGTGCTGATGCAAAACACGCTTCAGCAAGCCGACAGTCTGATGTTCTATTTTAAGAAATATTTCAACGGTGTGCAGTCCGGTCTCGATAATCAGCATCAGATTTTAACCTCTCATACAGATGGCTTGTGGGACAAGTATGCGGATCTTTCGGAAAAGATGTATTACATTCTCGATTTGTATCGATCATATGCAAAGAACCTGTCAGGCGGGGAGCAGACTTTTGTTCTGAAAGACTCGGTCGATACGATCCTGTCTGATCTTGAAAAAGAATTCACATTCCCGATAATAACACCCTCAATGACAGTCAGCCAGACTCAGGGATTTGCTCCGGTGACAGTTACACTGAATTGTCAAACTGATCCATCAGACGGAATCTCGGAATATGCAGCTTCGTTCAATGACAATCCTCATCAGTCTTTCGGAACCGAAAGTGAGGTGATCCGGGAAAACATGCTTAAACACGGAGTTTCTTACTGGTATGAAAACAGTGCCGGTGAAAGGACCTGGCCCTTTACAGAAGCGGAAACGAAAACGTCAAAGATCACGCCCCGCTTTCGTAATAATGCTGGCCTGACCACAATCTCAAGTCCCTTGACAGCTGAACTTCACGGCAAGGACTGGTATTACGGAAATCCCCAAAATAAAATAAACGAACCGGCGATCCCGGACTCAGCATTTACTCGCTGTCTCGTCTCATGGCCGTACCGGATAAGAACCGCATATTACACAATGAATCAGGACAGTTCCATGACGTACAATCCCACCTGCTATTATTGCAGCCAGACCCATGCGCTGACAGTACAGTGGACCCTGGAAAACAATTACGGAGTTGCGACATACACGCCTTTGCCGGCAAAGCATGTGATCGAAATCAAACAAGGCAGCCAAACTGTGTTTGGTCCACGCTCCTTCCCGGTAACACAAACCACCCTTCCTGATACGTTCCAGATCAATGTGGATAGACTAAATCTGACACCCGATTCCGGCGAGCCAATCAGGGCGCATGTGACCGCCTACGATGTATCGGATCGTGCCATTGGAACTTCCACCGGTTCTTGGACAAGCTATTATAAGAGTGAGGACAATTCATCGGGTTCATTCACTGAAACCTGGGAGCCTCCTGCCTTGTACATCGATACCACACCTCCCATGATTACCGGCGAGGTCGAACCGTTGCAGGGCACCGGCGATGATATCATCTACAGGTTCCCGAAGGCTGCTGATTTTGTCAGGATCGAGGATTCCAATTTCTTCGAATATCTACACACATATACGAATTATGAATTCAAGCTCCTGCCATGGAATGAGTCACCTGATTCATCTGCATGGATTTCCATGGAAGGATCCGATCTGGTTGGCAGTCTACCCCAAAGAACGGAATACGATATCCCTCTTCAGACCATGGAATCAAAGTCATATGGATCGTATTGTCTCAATCTGGGGTCGCACCCCTATCAGGATTCGCTGAAACTTGTGGTTCGGGCCAGAAATATGCACCCGTTGTGGTACACGGGATATTCCAATGAGGCGACTTATACAATCCCGATGGAACTTGAGGGAATCCCGCCGGCACCGGCCCAATTCAAAATGATCGGACTGGATGCGGACAACAATCTTCAAATCGAGATTACATTTGCGGGATCGGACAGTTTGGGCAGCATTTCACATTATAGATGGCACCTTCTGCAACAAGCACGCTATTCTCATGAAACGTATGCCGATATCTGGCAGCCCGAGTCAGACATGTGGACCGCGGATGAGGTGGCTGCCGGAGCGCGTCTGACCATCCCCATTCCGCAAAATGAGGTCAGTGTGGCAAGGCCCTTTGAGATCCAGTTATATACATACGACAGGACGGGAAATTTTGCGTGGGCCGCGAAACAGTTCCTGACCAAGCCGTCCGTCCCCGATTTGAATGCGCAGATCCAGGAAGGATTGCATCCTTTTCCAATCCGGGTGACCGGAGACTGGCTGGCCATGGTGGATGAACATGTCGATCGTTTGCAAATCCGCCTCGGAACAGTGCCTGATTCAATGGATATCCTTTTCAATGAGAGATCGGTTGCTACGATGTCTGACCTTCTGTTCACATCCCGCCTGTTTGAATGGATATTGCCTCTGCCCCAATCGGTTGGTGAAGGAACGAATCTATATTTTTCTGGAATCGCCATCCGTGATTCACTTGTGTCTGATCCCTACCATCAACGGATACAGGCTTATACTTCGATGTTCGAGACCGTGGAGACAGCCGAAGATGGATTTCTGGTATTGCCTATCACCGAGGGCGCTTTCAATGGTCAGCGGGAGGCCTCCTTTGAATTTGCGGTTGGGGACTATATTTCTTCACGAACAGGTCAGGACCGCTACAGGTTTAATATCCGGCCATTTGCCTCTCTGGAAAACGTGAACAGTGGGGACGTAACTCGGGGAGCGCGGCTGAAGCTGCCGGTCAAAGCAGGAGACGTCCTGCCCCGGTCCCTGATCGCCCTGCGCGCCACCGCCCTGGATGGAGAGACCTGTTTTACCTATCGTGAAGTGGATATCACCCCTTCAAAACCCGATGTAAGAGGGGATCTTACGGTCCTGGCGATGCAACATGACCGGTTCACATACCATCTTGTATTGGATGTCAGTATCGGTTCCCTGCTTCAGTCATCGGGCAACCAGTTCACAGAGAATGCGGAAGTGTTACTGAAGATCGGATCCCAACCCGACAGGGCAGACATCCTGGAAAAAAATATTAATCTCGTGTCTCCGGGACAGGGTGCTTACACCGGAGCAGAAATGGGACTCCCGGATTCCATCGCGGTTTTCGACCGGATCTTTGTCACAGCCTGGGGTAAAACCTCTGCCGGTCAAGTCTCCTCCGATAGCACCGTGGTTTCTTATGATGTTCCTTGGCCATCCGAGTTCTGGAAAAGCCCCAGGGAGGAATTCAGCGGAGAACTGTCCGTTCACGTCCTACGTCACGGGTTCAAGGATCCGGGTCAAATTTTGGGGTATCAATTTGCCGTGGGCAGAGGGGACGGTGAAACCTTCGATTTACGTGCATATCCCCAGAATATCGATATTGAGACATCCCACTGGCGGCCAGGTGAGGACCTCATATTGCCATTCTCCGTGAAGGATTTCCATCTCGAATCTTATCGCGTTGGTGTACGCGCCGTTTATATCGATCAAAGCGTAGCTGAAAATATTCATACGACCGTATCGCTTCTCCGGCCTGAAGTCGGGGTTTCCATTCTTCATGATTATCCGCTGTATCAGCTGCGTATTCAGGGAAGCCTGGATCCGGAACTGGTCTCACGTATGAGCATGGGCGAACTCCAGTTTGCGCTCTCTGTCAATGACCAGAGGTATTTCAGCCCCACGTTAAACGTGCCTGAAAATGGTGTCTTCGACCATACATACAATCTTCCTGACGGAATCCCCAAATGTGTTCATTACACCTTCGAAAGCTGGTTCTGGGACACAGTCAGCGAATCGGCAGTCAAATGGGATACGATGCTGTGGATGCCCGGAGATCCCATGTTCTTTACTGCGGACGCGGATGACCAGGACATGATCTATGTGGACATTGTCCGTGAGGCTTTCCACGGCAAGGAAACGCCTCTCGGCTTCCAATTCGCTCTCGGTTCCGGAGTTGGAGAAGACGATGTACGATCCTTCCCTCCAGCCGGCTCCTATGATTTCGGTCCAGATGAGGTTGAGAAGGATACGCGACTCACCCTTCCTAACTCTCTAATCAATGTTCCAAGTACCACGTATGTCACTCTGAGAGCCGTAAATAGTCAGGGATATTTTCATGAAACCTCACGGTCGTTTCATGCCCGGCCGCCCAAGCCTGAGGTTCTCTCGCTCTCAATGAATCAGGAGGGCCGTTTCACCGCAGAATTCGATGCAAGCAGGTTTGACGAAAAGGTTAATTCTATGGATATGTGGATAAAGGAAGATAAAAATACAACGTATCGCACCATTGCATATAAACAGTGGAATCGCTCCGCCCTCGAATCGGGCCGTTTGGAGTTTAACTCCCAATTCATCGAGACGGATCTGAATGTCCCATTCGTGTTTGAGGGATTGCATATGGGATATCAGATTAATTCTCTGCAATTTCAGTATCATTTCCAAATACAAAAAGTCGGAAATGATTATCAAATCGTTCTACTGAATGATTAGTACCATGTAACATAAAAGGATATAAAATGATCCGTTATCAAAAATTGGGTTTCATCTTATTGTTGATCTCCCTGGGTTCTGTTCAGGCTCAGCGGAAACCGCTGGATTTCTTTACAGCCGTTAAGGGAGATTCCGTTTTTCTCTATTTAAATCAAACGCCCCGGATCGGTCAGGGATTTATCGTTGAGTGGCGCAATCCGGATGATTCGGAATTTGAGCGCTTGACAGGATTGCCGATTTCTCCGGTTGTGGATGCCGGTCAAGCTCGCCTCATCTTGGGCAGCTACTATAGTGATTTGATGACTGCTTTAAAACTTGAATCGGATGAGGGACTGCTCATCAAATTACGGACCGATCCCTATTACGGTCAGATCGCCATGCTGATGGATCGGCGAGCTGCCATGGTTTTAGGACGCTATTTCGCAGCAGGAGATCATATTCCTGATGCTACCTACCGTTATCGTGTCACACTTGTGGACCGGAAAGGAAAGTCTGTTGACTCCAAAGAACGCGACGTGCTTGTCCAGGAAAAGACACCCACTCCCGTCCGTTCACTGACCTGCAGACAGGAACAGATGTCTGTCGTATTAGAATGGGACTACCCCCAATGGTCCGGGGACATGACCGATCTGGTGTTTCAATTTTTACTTTTCCGCAGTCATGCTAACAGTCCTTTTGAGAGAATTCATGACCACCCGATTCTAAGGTTGGAAGGCTTTCCCTTGCAGTATGTGGACAGGGAAATTGAGTTCAATCGGATCTATACCTACCGTATGGTGGCTTTGGATGCAGCAGGATTAATCAGCGAGTCTGTCGATATCGTACTGAACACGCAAGACAACATCCCGCCGAAACATCCAGATGGGCTGATCACAGAAGGGTTGGGAAATGGAGTATCACTCTCTTGGAATCATAGCAAGGAATCCGATGTCGCGGGATATCATGTCTACCGGTGGAACGCGGGTGAAAAAGATTCTGTCCTGATCACTGACAGTCTCATTCCTGCGGGACAGGTTCAATATGTCGATTCGACTGCGGCAATGGCAATCAGTTATTTTTATGCAGTCTCTGCTGTGGATATGGCGGGCAACGAGAGCCCGCACTCCAACAGAATGGATGCCCTGATCACAGACAAGACGCCGCCCGGACCGCCCGGATGTGTTTCCGCTTTAATTAAGGATCATGTCGTACTCCTGAATTGGCATCCGTCACCCGATTTGGATGTGACCGGTTACGAAGTCAGACGTGGTTATAATGAAGAGAAGGCATATAGACTGCAGGAGGAACTGGTCGCGGACACGAGTTTTATCGATGACGGCGCAAAAGGAAGCAAATGGATTCCCGGAGGTCAATACTATTACAGCGTCGTGGCCGTGGATACGATGACGTATAGAAGCATTCCTGTTGGTGTCTGGATTGATATTCCTGATGATGAACCACCCCTGACGCCCGGAAGGGTGATGGCTGAGAATCATCTGGGGCGGGAGATTTTAGTCACTTGGAATCCCAGTATTTCGGGCGATGTATCCGCTTATCGAATCTTACGAATCGCAGAGCAGGATACAACAATACTCGATACGTTAAGGAGTAATCTGAGAAATTTTACGGATAAGGATATCGAAAAAGGAAACAGATTTGCATATGGTGTTGCAGCTGTAGATACAGCCGGCAATGTCAGCCGGATTTCAGTGTCCGATCCAGTTACTTTGCGTGATTTTGATCCGCCCACAGCTTCGGCATTTGTGACAGCAGTTATAATGAATGAGGGTGTTCAAATTCGATGGGAGCCAGTCGGGGATTTTGATCTGGCCGGATACAATATCTACAAGGGTGAACTTCCCACCAGTGTCGGTGAAAAACTCAATATTGAACCAATTGCAGATACCCACTGGATCAATGCCAAAGGTCAGACCGGACATTGGTATTGGGTGCGTTCAATAGACACATCGGGAAATAAAAGCCGGAACAGTATAGCTGCCAGTACGCAACTGCAATGAGAGTTTAAATTAGATTATTCCCGAGATTCCGAGCATCCAAGAATCTCACCGATCAGTATGAGGGCTCTTGAGCTTTCTCTTGTATAGAACATAAAAAATGTTTCTACAAATACATCTCAGAGAAATAACTTTTCCGTAAATAATTATAAAATGAGTTATATGAAATTTATGGAATCAGCTCGTATTCACAAAGCGGAGAATTTCTTTTCAGCTCACGCGCAAACCGGAATCAACCTCTCCATCAGGTGTGAGCAGGTTCAGGCCGTTTTCGGATTTCACAGCCAGCACCATACCGTTGGATTCCACTCCTCGAATCTTGGCGGGTTTCAGATTGGCCACGATCACAACGGTCTTGCCGATGATTTGCTCTGGGGAATAATATTGTGCAATCCCTGCCACGAGCTGGCGTTTTTCGCCACCCACATCGATTTGGAGTTTCAGCAACTTATCGGTTTTGGGAATGGCTTCCGCTTCGAGCACTTTGGCGGTTTTCAATTCAATCTGGCCGAACAGATCGAAATCTATTTGGGCTGGCTCCTTCTTTTCAGGAGGCTTTTTCGGAGAATTGTCTTCAGAGTCTATGGTCTTCAATTTCTCAATCTCTTTCTCAATCACATCATCTTCGATTTTAGCAAAGAGAATTTCAGCCTCACCGATAGGATGCCCTTCCGGAAGGTTCTCATTCGATGCATCATCCCAGGATGGCAGCATATCTATATTCAGCATTTTCTGCAACTTGACAGAGGAGAACGGCAATGTGGGCGCCATGAGCACAGCAAGGGTTTTCAGGGTCTGAGCACAGATATTCAGCGTCGTGGCGCAGCGATCTGCGTCGGACTTTCGAGTCGCCCAAGGCTCTGCATTATTAAAATACTTGTTTGCTGCACGGCAGACATCCATGAGGGTCATACTGGCTTTACGAACTTCGAAAGACTCAATCAGCGCACCCACTTTGGAGGGTGCATCCATCAGCACTTTGAGCATCTCTTTATCCAGAGTGGACAAGGCATTTTGTGGCGGTATCTTGCCATCAAAATAACGGTGAATAAAGGTCAGTGTTCGGTTCACCAGATTGCCGAGAATATCGGCCAACTCATCGTTGTTCCGGCTCTGAAATTGCTTCCACGAGAAGTCCGTATCTTTGGTCTCAGGCGCGTTGGCAGCCAGTGAATAACGCAGCGGATCCGGCGGGAAAGATTCAAGATAATCCTTTAGCCAGATTGCGTAATTCTGACTTGTGGAAATCTTGCGGCCCTCAATCGTCAAATATTCGTTCGCGGGGATGGCACTTGGCAGTACATACCCGCCCGCCCGCTTTAGCATCATGGGGAATAGGATAGCGTGAAACACGATGTTGTCCTTGCCGATAAAATGGACAAGTTTTGTGTCAGTATCACACCAGTAATCCTTCCATAAATCAGGAGAGCCTTTCTGTTCGGCCCATTCTTTGGTGGAAGAAATATAGCCGATGGGCGCGTCAAACCAGACATAGAGAACTTTGCCTTCCACACCTTCAAGCGGTACGGGAATGCCCCACTTTAAATCTCGTGTGATGGGCCGGTCTCCCAATCCCTCCTGAAACCACCCCAAGCAGTAATTGCGTACATTCTCCTTCCATGACTGGGAATCAAACCAGACTTTCCAGTCTTCGGCAAAACGCCCCATTGGCAAATACCAGTGTTTGGTCTTTTTAAGTACCGGGGTAGATCCGTCAAGTTTGGAAGTAGGATTGATCAGTTCTTTCGGTTCAAGCCATTTGCCACATTGATCACATTGATCACCGCGCGCTTTATCATATTGACAATGGGGACAAGTGCCCTCAACATACCGATCCGGTAGAAATTGCTTCGTCTTCTCACTGTAAAACTGCGTGTCGGATTTAACAATCAAGTCTTCATTCTGATGGAATATTTGGAAAAACTCCTGCGCGGTTTCATGATGCACTTTCAGGGAGGTCCTGGAATAATTATCAAAACTGATCCCGAACTGGGCAAAAGCCGCTTTGTTCATTGCATGATAGCGGTCCACAATATCCTGCGGGGTGACACCCTCTTTATCTGCAGAAACTGTGATGGGAACACCATGCTCATCCGATCCGCAAATATAGAGAACGTCGCGGTTTTTCAGACGCTGATAACGTACATAGATATCTGCGGGAAGATAGGCTCCTGCAATGTGACCCAAATGCAGGGGGCCATTGGCATAGGGCAGCGCACTGGTCACAAGGATTTTATTCAACAGATGGTCCTTCTTTTCGTTTCTTCTTGTTTTTCATACCACCGCGTCGCTTATTTTTCTTCTTTTTAGTGGATTGCAGCAGCTCCTGAAGCGCCTCCAGGCTGAGGATCTCCTCGTCACCATTTTCATATTGAAGTACAGCGTTTTCTTTAAATATATCGACCTTTGACAATCGTACGGCACCTTTTTCTGTCTGTATAATGGTGCCAATCTGGGGGAATTCCTTGATGGCTTCCTGATAAAAATCGCGTTCATAAAGAAGGCAGCACATGAGACGACCGCATGCACCTGAAAGTTTGGTTGGATTAAGGGCCAGGTTCTGATCCTTTGCGAACTGAGTTGTGACAGGAGCAAATTCCCGAAGAAATGCTGTGCAACAGAGACGTCTGCCGCACACTCCCACACCACCAATCCGTTTGGCTTCATCGCGCACACCGATTTGTCTTAATTCAATTCGCGTACGATATTTCGCGGCCAAATCCCGGACCAGAGCTCTGAAATCCACACGCTTCTCTGAAGTAAAATAAAATGTGATTTTTTTACGGTCAAATTGATATTCCCCATCCACCAGCTTCATATCCAGGCCATGCTCTTCAATACGCAATGCACAATCATTCACAGCTTGTTCTTCCAGTTCAGCGTTTTCTACGCTTTGCTTCAGATCATCGCCACTGGGTTTACGTAACAACTTCGGCAGGTTCTGATCTCCTGCACGCTGATCCACCAGATATCCCATATTCACGATCCGGCCCAGATCCTCTCCCTTTTCTGCCTGCACAATCACAAGATCACCCACCACACAGGGAAATTCCATATCATTGGAAACAAATGCCTTTCGTCCACCTTTAAATTCTATTTCTAGCGTTTTCGCCATTCAAACATCTTTCTATTTTAATCCAAACATTGCTGTAATTCCTGGCTCAAATTGAGCACAACCAAATCAAGGTACACATTTTTATCAATGAAATCAATAGCCCGCGCCACGTGTCCGAGCGCATCCTGTGTTTCAAATCGGGGATAATGATCGTGCAATGTCTGAATACGATCAATGACATCCTGATGAATGGCTCGTTCACCGGATTGCATCTGAATCATCATCCAATCTCTGAGTAGACTATGAATCAATTTGAAGATGTTCACGATAACCGTCTTGTCTTTCAGGCGCAGAATCTGACTACTTGCGTTAAGACGAATAAGCTCATCAGGGAGAAGGGTTTGTTCTAAAAAATGAAGGGCCGCTTCCCGGTTTTTCTCGAACTCATCATCATCAAATGAAAGCGCACGTTGCATGCTTCCTGCCGCCATTTTTGCATAAGGTCTGGCCTTGACAGCGTGGATGTCCCATCGATTGACAAGCGCCTCTTCAATCTCGATCTCTGCCAGAGGAGATAATCGAATAACCTGGCAACGCGAAATTAATGTGGGTAAAAGTTTGCCAGTATTGGTTGTGGTCAGAAATAAAACCGTCCCTTCAGGAGGTTCTTCAAGCAGTTTAAGCAGACTGTTGGATGCTGCGGCTGTCATTCTATCCGCATCCGAGATCAAGAGGATTCGATAAGATTCACTGGCCAGTTTCAGTATGACTTCTTTTTTCAAGGCCCGGATCTGGTCAATTCCAATTACAGGTGATCCTGACAACTCGGGCGTAAATTGGACTTTTTGATAGAGATTGGTCATCCACTGTTGCCGCCGATCCAGAAGGATCTCCTGGTATTTCTCCTCCTTCATGCCCTTGGGCTTGGCCGGCACAGGCAGGACCATCTTCACTGCGGGATGCTCCAACTCATCAAATCTGCGGCAATTTTGACAGGCACGACAGCCGCCTTCCTTTTTCTCTGAACACAGCAGTCCACGCCCCAAGGCGAGAGCCATTGCGTCCATCCCCGTACCTTCCGGGCCGGTAAAGAGATAGGCATGTGAAATGCGATCCTTTCTCAAGCTTGCACTCAGGATTTCTTTCACCCGTTTCTGTCCAACCACGTCATCAAATGCCATGCATTACTTCCTCAGCCAGTGTTCCGGATTCACATGATCCTTCCCGTTCCACAGTTCAAAATGCAGGATCGATCCATACAAGCTGTCTGGCTCTCCCAGTCGCCCAATGGATGTCCCCTCAAACAGATCCTGACCAATATCCACATCTACCACATCAAGATGCCCGTAGACCGTATAATAGCCTCCGTGATCTATCAACACCAGATTACCCATGCTACGCTGCCAGTCGACGTATTTCACCCGGCCAACTGCTACATTTAGCACCTCTACTCCGGATGCAGCTGTCACATCAATCCCGTTATTTTCCCACCATGTCTTTGTGATTGGATTTTTCTGGCGTCCATATTTTTGAATCACCTTCCCGGATACAGGCCAGTTAAGCTTTCCCTTTTGTGAGGCGAATTTTTTTTCGTCAAGCTCTTGAACGGATGTCTTGGGTTTGCTTTCTTCCTCAAGGATCTGCTTTTCGATCACTGCCTTAATGCGTTTTTGATCCTCAAGTCGTCTCGAAATTGTACTTTCTTCTTGTTTTACTCGGGCCAGAGGGCCGCGCTGCGCTACCTTTTTCAATTCGATTTTAACCGTTTCGCGCTGTGTTTCATCGAGTAAATCACGTTTTGCAATAATTTCACGATCAAGCTTGCACTGCAACGTTTCTATTTCCTGTTTCTTCTTGAGAATCGCTTCTAAATTGCGTTGATCCTGCTCTATAATTCGCTTCTGATATTGCATCCAGATCAACATCTGATTCAGGTTCCGAACAGAGAGAAGCATTTCCACATCTCCGACCCGGCCTTTTTTATAAAGCGTGGTAATCCGTTGCGCAATGAGATCTTTACGCTTGTCATACCGCTTGGCAGCCTCAATCAAATCTCGCTCAGCACGGGTTATTTCACGCGCCTTGGTTTGTACTTCCGCTTCCAAACTGGTGAGTAACTTCTTGCGCAATCCAATCTCATGATCAAGATCCTCTACCAGTCGTAAAAGATCCTGCTCTTCACTCTGCTTGGACTGTAACTCCCTTTCAAGGCGCAGAATATCCTGACGAATCTCTGTTAAATTTTGAGATTCAGAGGTGGATACCCAACCAATAAGAATGAGCAGTAGAAGTATTTTACTTATAAAATTGCGTATCATTTACTATAGCGAAATCCTTTGTCGATAATGAGGATCAACCCCTTTTTAACAAGGGGCGCAATTTCAGAGTCAATGTGTAGGCCAATGCAATTTTTAAAATTTCAGCCGGGATAAAAATGATAAAACCGGCCCAAAACATATTTATCCAACTCATAGGATGGCCCACAATCCATTTTGTGTAAACAGCAAGATAGACAATGCCCAATGTAAAAATGACTAGACATCCCATTGTTAACGCAGGAACTAATGTGCGAACGTTCATTTCTGTTTTGGATCGATGAGTCAGGTATCCGATGAGCCCCGCTGCCAGTGGAAAGCCCAGCAAATATCCAAATGTCGGTTGCAGTACAGTGCGTAATCCGCCACCTGTCGTAAAAAGAGGTAAACCTGCCAAACCGAGAATAATGAAGAGCACCTGGCACAACACCCCGTGACGACTACCCAATAGTGTCCCGGACAGATAGACAAAAAGGGTTTGAAAGGTCAACGGCACTGGAAAAAACGGGATGCGGATGAAGCCGCCGAGAGTTGTCAACGCGATAAAAAGTCCTGAAAATAACAGCTGTCGAGAATTTTTTAAAGAGCCACTCAAATGCTGATTCACCCTCCAGATCTAAACGGAATATGTTACGAAAATTGGCCTCTAAAATCAAACTCTATTTTGTATCTCCTTGATCTTGCTTTTTTTAGGGTTAATTCCTATCTTCTTCTATATGCGATATTTAAATACGATCATATTTGTTTTGATACTTCCTTTTTACATGGAAGTCTGTCAAGCGTCTGACGGGATCGAGATCCCGATCGGATTCGAAACCACTCCCCGAAAAGAAGGATCATTACTCCCCTATCATACAGTGTCCCGGCCGCGTATTGCCCTTGCATTAAGTGGTGGCGGCGCCCGGGGATTGGCGCATATCGGTGTTCTCCAGGTACTTGAAAGTAATGGGATTCCGATAGATGGCATTGCAGGAACCAGCATGGGGGCCGTCGTCGGTGGTCTCTACTCAACCGGTTACACTGCTTTAGAGTTGGAGCAAATCGCGCTTCGGATCAATTGGTCAGATTTAATTCAGGATCGTCCTCCACGTCGTCAAATGTTCTTAAGTCAAAAGGCGCAAAGTGCCCGCTCCTTATTTGAGATGCGATTCCAGGACTGGTCTCCTGTTATAAGATCTTCAATTACCGGAGGGCACAAACTCAACACTTTGCTCACAGATCTGATCTATAAGGCACCTCAATCCATTCATTCTGATTTTGATCAGCTTAAAATACCGTTACGAATTGTGGCAACGGATTTATTAACCGGGCAAAAAATTATTCTTTCCAGTGGGTCGATGGTGGATGCCATGCGAGGCAGCATGGCCATTCCACTGATGTTCACCCCTGTATCCTATCCCCCCTGGTATCTCGCCGACGGAGGGCTGGTACAGAATCTTCCGGTTGAGGAGGCCCGGATTTTCGAGCCTGATCTTGTTCTCGCCGTGGATACCTCTTCAAAACTTCGTTTGAAAAGTGATATGAAAGCGCCATGGCAAATGGCAGATCAGGTTACAACCATTATGCACAAGTATATTCTGGACTCACAGCTCGAATCAGCCGATCTGATTATTCAACCCGCCCTGAATGAAGTCAGCAACACTGATTTTAGTCAAATACAACGCATTATTCGAGATGGAAGACTTGCCGCAGAAGACAAAATCAACGAAATCGAAACCCGCATTCTCAATCTGGGAAATTCACGAAATAATAATATATATACTATATCCAGCCTGAAATTTTCTGGCTTGGAGCAGATCTCGGCAGATCTTATTCGTGATCTTGTACATCTGGATTTTAGAAATCCGATTTCGCAGCAAGAGGTGATGTGGGCCGGCCACATGATATATCAGTCAGGCAATTTTCAAAAGATCTCCGCTTCACTGGATACTGTCAGCGATATATTGACATTTCGCTGTGTGGAAAATCCAACTGTAGATCAAATTGAAATTACGGGGAACACTCAATTCTCGGATGAGGAAATTCTGTCTCTCTTGAATTGGACGCCCGGTTCGATCATGAATCATTCCTATGCACGTGGTTGTTATTCGGCTTTTTTAAATCTTTATAAGGATAAGGGATATTCTCTTTTTCAGATTTTGGATACAAAGGTCACTGACCGGAAGATGACAATAAGCATTGATGAGGGCCGGATCAAAACCATAGAATTTCAAGGGAATCACAGAACACGGCCTTCGATAATTGAGAGAGATCTCTCACTTAAGTCGGGAGATCTCTTTAATATTCAGAAAATGACCGCGAGTCTTGACAATCTCTACAGCACCGGTCTTTATGATGACATCCGATTTGATATTCGGGAAGAAACGCAAGATAAAAGTCTATTGCTTACTTTCATTGAAAAACCTTATCATTTAATCCGTTTTGGACTGCGGTATGATCTGAAGAGACAAACAAAAGGATTCATGGAACTCGTGGAAGAGAATGTGTTTGGCCTGGGTGGACAAGGATCCCTGACAGCCCTGTATGGATCCTGGGATAAAATGGCCCAATTACAAATCCGGTCGGATCGACTGTTTAACAGCCTGTGGACAGCCGAAGCTCATGGAGGTTTCGAAGAGCGGCGATATCGATATTATGAAGACTATAAGCAGACGTCCATTTATACAATATCGCGTGCCTTTGCATCGCTTGCAGTCGGTCAGCAAATGCAAAAACTTGGCACCTTATGGGCGCAACTCAACACAGAAAAATACAAAACTTCTCTTTATGAAGGAGTTTCTGCGCCCATTGAAAACAATGTACTGACAACAATCAGTCTGCGTTCTATTGTAGATACCCGGGATGAGATGCCGTTTCCCAATTCTGGCAAATATTATGTGCTTGAATATCAATCCAGTCTCTCATTTTTAGGCAGCCAGGTACCCTATTTCAGATTGTTTTCTTCGATGTCTTCGTTTTATTCTCTCACGAACCGACTCGTTTTCATGCCCCGACTCCGTTGGGGCACAGCTGATTTAACAATCCCGTTTATAAAACAATTCCGATTAGGGGGACTGGATTCCTTCTGCGGACTTCCTGAGTACGGGGCAGTCGGAAAACGGTTCATTGCAATGAACACGATGCTTCGTTATCAAATACCATGGATACCCTTGTTCCGTCAATATATTTCAATGCGATATGATTTGGGTGGGGTTTGGGAGCATTATTCAAAAATTACTTTATCGGATTTCATTCATGGAGCCGGGTTGATCTGGTCTGCAAAAACTCCGGTCGGTCCAGCGCATATTGGATGGGGCCGGTTGAGCACGGGGCATTCTCAGTGGTATCTTTCATTGGGTTATCAATTCTAATAAAAAAATCCCGGACCTTCTCAGATCCGGGATAACAGTTATTCTATTTCACATTCAATCGTTGCTTTAAATTATTAAGTCGTATTTCATCCAGCGACTTGTTCCATTGTACCCAGTCAGATTTTTCCTCCACATCATTTTCCGTAAAGTCTCCCACAGAAACCACGTTGCCTTTTTTATCAATGGTAATTTGCTGCATGTTCTTGATAATATGAAACCATTGTTCAACCGTAACTTCATGCGGACCCGGCACCTCAGTCGGTCCGGAGACTTCATGGGGCACGAGAGAATGGGGAACCGTTTGAGACATCTTTTGAGGGCGACTTTTAATTTTCACTTCGCCTTCGTAAACCTTTAACTGTGTGGTCGTATCATCAGCAACATTCAGCCTTAGAACCGTTCCAGTGATAGCTGCTGCGGAAATTGGAGCCGTAATATCAAATTTGGTATCCGCTTCAACTTTATGTACCGAAGCCCATAATTCGCCCTGCTCTAAATGAATGGCTGTTTCGACCTGTTTATCCTTGGTTTCTTCGTATAATTTTACAATATCAATAATCGTTCGCGGGGCAAGGCGAACCACATCCATCTCGGCCAAATTCAGCTCTGCACGTGATTGACGATAGGTTCTCATCTGATCACCGGATAGCACTTCCGTGTTCACAGGTGCATTTTGCCAGTCCATCGTTTCGCTGGCCTTCCGCTTAACCTGACCATCGGCAAATGTTACAAGCCCTTTTTTTTGCGTGTTGGTTTGCCCAAAAAGAAAAACGGCTGTAAAAGCCGTAGATAAAAGGGCAACCCATAAAACGGTTTGCTTCTTCATCATTTTCCTCCTACGCCCTCTTCTGGATAATATCGACTGTAAACCAAATCGACAAGTTTAATCGCCTCCCTTGAAAATGGATCTACATCCCTCTTGAACAGCTCGTTGTCGATGAGAATCTTGGCAACGCGCCAGCTCTCCGCCTCCTCTAATTTGGAGAGCAGTTGGGTATAACTTTTCTTGTCTCCATCGAACAGCTTTTTGACAAAGATCTTTTCAGTGCGTTCATCGATCAGACTTCCCAAACCTAGCAGCTCATCCTGTATTTGAGCAGCTGGCTCCAAAGCGTCCGCTTCGACCAGATCTTCATTCTGATCTCTCCGTATGATACGCATTTGCTTTTGGGGTTGTTTCGTTTCCTGCTCCGCTTCTGGTTCAGGTTCAGGTTCATGT
>JABMRT010000085.1 GCA_013202295.1 Candidatus Zhuqueibacterota bacterium | reverse complement strand
TTCATGAGCATTCTTAGAAAGGAGCTGCAGGGAGTTCAGAATCCCGAAGTCTAGTTTAAAACTACCTACCTGTTACTATCTGTCCGTCTCCTCCTCAGCTGTGGTGGGATGTCTGGCTTTTTCGAGAAAATCATTTATTATATTTTTTCATAAATTCTTCATGCTCTTCCCATCTTTTAATTTCATAATCTGGAATTTCTATCCTTTGTCCTAAAGTTTTAAGCATAGATGTTGCTGCCTTAGTAGTCGCCATTTTCTCGCCTTCACCAATAATATGATAAAATTCATGCAGAAAGAAATTTACAGTTAAAAATATAATATTAGGCCATGCAATACCTCTCGAAAATCTATATTCATGCATCCATTCTATGTAATTATCATAACAAACAATAACTTCTTTTCTGCTACCTACTAATCCTTTAATAATTTCTTCGTCTTTAGTACCTTTGTATTTTTGTAGTAACTCATTATACAGTTCCTTATTGCTTATTACGCCCGTAATATGCATCATAAGCGGAGGGTGAGGCGGATGAGTTGTAGATGTAGTTTGTTCAAGAAATTCTTTTATTTCATAATCATATATTATCGAAAATTCGGATGAGTCACTATTCTCGACTAAATTAAAAATCACTTTTGCTACGTCGAAAGAAACATTTAAAATAAATTTATCATTTTTTGGATGTTTTTTTTTGGACGCGTCAAGTATTTTTTTTAAATTAAAATCCAATTTTCGAATGGGTTCCACATCAGGATGTTCTTCCTCCGTGTGTTCTTTAAATTTCTCCACACGGATAGCTTTTCCACATAATTCACATATATAAAACGGCATAAATGAAAACCAGACTATTAAATATATATATTTTTTTTGTAGTAACACACGCAGATTACATAATAATTCTTGAAGTTTATTGAAGAGTCATATCTATTACGGTGATTTAGGGAAAAAAGGTAAATTAAATTATTGGGAAAGCGGGTGGGAATTATATTTCGAATTCGCAAATAATAGTTTTTCATCATTCATTATAATTCTGTAATTTTTAGTCAAGTTAATGGCATGGGGCCTCCCCCCTCCGCTACCATTCTGGTAATAAGATGATTTTATCCTAGAGATTTAATTCGGTAATTCACGGAAGGATGATAAAAAGAAAATGCATTTAACTTTCCCTCATAAATACGAGACAAAGCAGAACTTAAGTCAGCTTTATTTGTATAATTTATTGCATTTGAATCACAGTCGAGTTCACGGTACCAAAACAATGGTGCCGATATATAAAGAAAAGCAAAGCCACTAAATATATTGAGTTCCATGTTGATAATTAGAAAAATCAGGTATAGAGCGTATAAGAAAAACCAAAGATAAAATATCCGATTATGATTCTTGTTTTTAATTTCATGAGAATATTCATGCGCCAATATTGCTTCAATCTCTCCCAAAGTTAAATTTGAAAGTATAAATTCACTTATAACTAAATCGTTTTGAATAACGAAAGCTCCTTTGATATTCCTAACAGATATGTATGAAGTAAATTTGCTACCCATCGTTTGTGCCAAAGTCATCATATTTACAGCTAGAGGATGTCGAGGAAAAAAATCAATAGCTAATGCGATACGCCATGTGTTTAAAAAATTACTTGAACCGAGAATTATTAGAAGTGTGAAACCCAGCGAAGAAATGTTCCATAGTAATTCATTTTTTTGTTTTATGTTTAAAATGAGACACATAGTTTGCACTACAAATAAAAATGAAATAAGATACTTCACCCAAAAACTATATTTATGATAATAAAATTGTACGGCTTCGCTTAGAATCAAAAGACTCACCAGTCTTCTTTTAGAAAATATTGCATAGTAGGATCATTGGGTTTATAATAGAAGAGAAAACCATTCAATGTATCCTCAAGTGCTTCTTGTATGGTTTCCCTCGAATTCATACTTAAATATGGTGAGGCTTGAGTACTATTCTGAATTCTATAATTTGGGACACCGTAATAAGGATATGAACTATTTGATGTTCGTTTAACCTTTATCTTTAATTTTACTGGACATGCCTCTATGCTAAATTCCCATATTCCCATGATCTCCGCAACTTCATGGACATGATTAATGTTCTCGATTTTATCTAAATTTACTGACATATTGTTTTATTTGTTATTTTCATATATAACATAAACGAAGCTGTGGTTCAGTTAAGGATGCCTTCTACAAGAAATTAAACACCCATTGTTTTCTTTTATTACGAAAAGACAAATTATTGATCAAATAATGTTATTATCCGATTCATCAGATTACTATTAATTTCAAACATTGCCTTTCCTATAAATTCAAAGATTCAGAATAATGACATAAGACAGCATCAGGATTCAAGTGTATAAATGGGATTTACAGCTTTGGCTTTCGTAATGAACCATTCATATGTTTCCTGATAACTCGGAGCCTCGCAGATAATCTCGATTGGATATGAACCAAGCAAGCCATACCTCGAAAAGTAAATTGAAATCGTGTTGATTTCAAGAGATTCAATCCCACTAATTCCCCCGAATTGCGATAAAAGGTAATATCCAATCAGTTGATTGAAGTAGTCTCGCTCAAACTTGCAGTATTTTGATGTTTTAATATCGATAAGATTCCCATCTATGACAAGATCACAATCCGCACCACCAACAAGCTTTGACCCCTCACCAAAAGTCGGATTGAGAACCCCAATATCACTCACAGCAAACATATCGGACGGGATGGCAGTCATCAGATTAGCAAGGTCTTGAACATCACTCGGATTTGGCGGGGTAAGAGGTTCAACATATCCAATCCGATAAATCAAGTCTAACTTTGCAAGATTAATAGAGGTTTCAATTAGGTCAATCGTAATTTCCTTGCTCTTCAGATAATCAGAGTAAATCGATCTTGCACTTTCAAGAGTCTTCTCAATCTGAGTTAGCAAATCCTCATACTTCGACTCGCTCAAAATTGATACGCTATGCTCTGCAACCCAAGGTTTCGTAATAACCTTAGAAGAATCATTATGAGCCTCAACATAGAATCGGAGGAGATAATCAAATGCGGTCCCGATCATCCCATAATTTTTCGTCTGTGGTTCTGCTACAATCTCAGCCTTACTAGAAAACCTTGGCTTTGGGAACGCCCCACGAAGCCTTGCTCGAACTTCCTTTAAACTGACAAAGGTTGTGAGATTCATTGTTTAATTCTAAACTGCTTCTAAATATTTAAAAATACAGTCGAGGACACTTCAATCTGTAAATACTTCAAAGGCATGGAACCCCTCGATAACGTACGATGCGCCTACCCAAGATTGTCAGGGCTCTTACAAGCCTACAAAAAAGCCCTAGCAAAAAAAAACTTAAACATACCCTTAAGGTTGGTAATTCAAATCTACCCCCCGCTACCATTTCTTGGGTTTGCGCGCGCTTAGAGAAGCCAATATAAATTATTCAATAACCAATAATAACTCTAGTAAAAGTGATTCGGAGTGTTTGATTTCAAGGATAAGGTAGCGGTAGTAACAGGGTCATCCCGCAGCATCGGGAGATCCATCGCACTAGCTCTCGCGAGACGCGGCTGCGCGGTGACTATCAATTACCGTAAGAGCAGGGACGAGGCGGACGAGGTGGTTAACTCCATCAAGCAGATGGGCGGGAAGGCTATCGCTGTAAGATGCGATGTCTCGAAGAGGGACGATGTGGAGGCAATGTTCCAGACCACGATAGACGAGTTCGGCAAGGTGGATATCCTGGTCAACAACGCCGGGGTAGCCTTTGGAGGCTCCCTGCTTGAGACCACCGATGAGATATGGGATATTCAAATGGAGGTCAACCTCAAAGGCGTCTTCCTCTGCTCCCAGGTAGCCGCGAGGCACATGGTGGAGAGGAACTATGGGAAGATAGTGAACATCTCCTCAAACTCCGGGTTTGGCATAGCCATGGACGGCGAGACCAGCTACGCCGTCTCAAAGGCAGGAGTGATCCAGCTCACCAAGAGCTCGGCCTATGACCTCGGGAAACATAACATCAACGTCAACTGCGTCGCACCCGGAGCGGTCGACACAGTTATGCTGAAAGGGAACCGGAGCGATGAAGAATACGAGAAAGTACTTGAGGGAAGGAGAAACAGGGCGTCCCTTGGGATAACCGGCACCCCAGAAGACATCGCCAACGCTGTGCTGTTCTTCGCAAGCGATGAATCGAGATACATCACTGGGAAAACCCTTCTAGTTGATGGCGGACGGAGAGACTTCCTTTAAACCATGAAGGTATAAAGCGCGCATGATCCGTGGAGTTCGTGACCCCGAGGTCGATAGTTCAATCTACCCCCGCCACCAGTTGTTACGAGTGGGCGCGCAATTCACACCCGGGTTTTGAAGGCTTCGATGAGTGAGGGATAAAAGCCACCCAGCACAGCCACAAGCACGGCTAATTTCAACGTGGCGAACCATGTCAGATCTGCGCTAATCAGACCCTGAGCGACCGCTCCGGGGAAAAGATCGGGAACGACCCACGCCCACACGAACTTAAACATGACCACCGAAATGACAAAAGTCACGGCGACTGCGACGAGGATGGCGGTCCCTCTTTTCACTCCTTC